>NZ_JASCXF010000020.1:0-81307 GCF_030062225.1 Sphingomonas sp. 2R-10 | reverse complement strand
ATCGCCAGGGTCGCCGACGACTGGCCCGCCAGTCGCTGGGACGAGTTGATGCCGTGGAACTGGATGCCCCCGGCAGATCAGCCGAACGCGCAAGCAGCATAATCTGCGGCCTTCACGCCCCGCTTACGCTTGAACCAACGCTCTCGTCCGATCAACGAAAGAAAACGCGGAAGATAGGTTGCGAGGTCCTCTGGTGCGGTGGGCCGCAGCAATTGCATTATTTAACCCCACCGCCGGCTTCATTTGAGTTTGAAACCGAGTCCGCCGCTTTTGAAGGGATTGCGCCACTCGAATTGACGCGCGGTTCGACGCTTGCATTATCCGCTTGATCCGGCTCGGTTGACGAGGCGGCCAGAAGTTGCTGCAAGCCACCTTCGCGCACCCAATTTGTCACCATGGCACCGACGAATAGCATCAGAATTAGCGCGATGACCCTATAATATGTTTGTTCGCGTTCGACCGCGTGGATGCGGCTGGTGAGGTCTTTATCAACATCCTTAATTTTCTTGTTGATCCCGGCAATTGATTGCAGTTCGCCGGAAATGCTAGGTATCAATTCTGCCGGGAATGAGAGTTGTGCCGCATTCTTTCGGCCCAATTTTGTCGGGCGATCAAGGCTCGACAGCCAAAGTAGGAACATCGGCTGCCCCTGCCGAAGGTGGACCGGCACCGGCCCCGCATTGTAGACAGAGAAGATCAGACGCCCCTTGAAGCCAGGATCCACATGAAACCCCGAAACATTGATGAGGCCGCGCCACTTGATTTTCGCTTTGATCGATATGAAGCCCAGCGCATCATCGGGCACTTCTACGATTTCTTCGGTCAGTAGAAATGCAAACTGGCCCGGCGGAATCGTGAACGCATCACCATCAGCCAGCTTGCGGATCGTAACGCTTTCTGGATCTTCAGATTGATCGCTTGGAGAAACATAAACCTCGCGACCCATGCTCAAGGTATATGCTGAACAATCTATTCGGTCTTTGTCGAATGGCGCGATGAGCGCTGGCAAACGTGTAGATAGCGTTTCTCCGCTCCAGAACCCCGTCGCCACCATCATGCTCCTTCCGTTCGTCAAAATTCGCTACACCAGTCTGACAAGCCGTCTGAGAGATTTGTCAGAAATATGAACGAGCTGACAATATGATCATCGCGCACGGCATCGATTTGGTCGACATCGCCCACACCGCGCGTTTGCTCGCTGATCCGACCGATCAGCTCCTGACCAGATGCTTCACGCTACACGAACAGGAATCTGCCGGGACCGGCGCCGATCGCGTCGCGCGTCTGTCCGGGCGACTTGCCGTCAAGGAGGCCGTCATGAAAGCGCTCGGCACGGGCTTCTCGGGCGGGGTCGGTTTCCTCGGCATCGAGGTCATAACGCTGCCTTCCGGCGCTCCGACAATCGCCTTGCATGGCAAGGCACAGGCACGCGCCGAGGCGCTTGGCATCGTGTCTTGGCTGGTCAGCACCAGCCATGAAGGTGACATGGCCTTGGCGAGCGTGATCGCTCTGGGAACTCAGATCGTGCCGAGATAGCTGATCGTGCGGGCGTCGAGATCGACCGAAATCTCACCGCCGTTGTTGGCGAGGACCTGCCGCCAGACCGCAAAGCCTTCCAAGATCGCGCGCTCCCAATCGGCTGCGGTGGCGCCGCCGACCTCCAGATGCGACGTCATGCTCTGGATCGTGCGCAGCAGCCCGTAGTCGATCTCGCTGACGCCATCGAGGAAGCTATGCACGCGCGCATAGTCGAAGGCCAAGGCGGACACGCCTTCTTCGATGATCCGAGCCCGGCCGCCGTCCTCCACCTCGTCGAGCAGCGGGCGGCTCTTGCGCTTACGCTTGAGGAACGCCCGCAGGTTCGGCGACCAGCCCAGAACCGCCGCATAGGCCAGGTGGAAAACATCATGAAATCGGTAGCCGTCGGGATCATAGGCATTGTCGCCCAGCAGCGACCCGATCCCCTCGCCATTGATCGTCATCCGCACTTTCGGCCTCGGCCCCGTCTCGTGCTCTTCGGCCAGGCGCACGATCATCTGGCGCGGCAAGCGCTCGAGGTCGGGAAATTCGGAATCGCGCTGGGGCGCCTGCGCACTGGAGGGCGCAAAACGCGCGCGAACCTTGTCGAGATTCTTCTCGGCGATCTGATCGAGGTCGAGGCCGAACTTGCTCGCGACATTGGCGATGTACCATAAGAGGTCGCCAAGCTCTTCGCCGACCCGGTCCTTGAAGAGACGGTGCGCCGCGCCGTCCCGCAAATGCTTCTTGTATTCGCTCAGCAGCTGTCCAGTCTCGCCGGCCAGGCCCAGCATCGGCACGATCAACGCCGTCGCGGCTTCGTCTTCACTGGTTCTCGGCACCTTGTCGGTAAGCAGCGCCTGCGCTTGATAGGCTTTTAGATCCACCGCAATGCTCCCGACCTAGACGCTTTCATCTTGCGTATTTGCAGCGCCCGGCCGAGTTGGCTCAAACGCTTCGTTCGGCACCGCACCGGCGGCAATACGATCATTGATACCCCATTTAGGCGGATACCAGAATTCGATGGGCTGGGCCTGTGCGGCGAACTTCTGTTTGATTCGCGTGCGGCCAGTGAGACCTGCCGCTTCAGGATGCGCCACGCGGGCATATTTATCGACTTCGCAAAACAGGTTCTGGCAATCGATGAGCTGTAGTGGCCGCCCCCAGAGCGAGGGAAATTCCAGGCCCAGCCGCGCACATTCCTGCTCCTGCCGGTCGGCCATCAAGCGGATCAGTTCAGCATCGCTCAGGCCGCCCGTGTCGGCGAAACATTTGCGCAGGCCGTCGCGGGCGCCCGGTCCCGGGATCACGAAATCCATTTCGGAAAAGTTCGTCACCTCGCTGTAATTGACGTCGGTGACGAACTGATAGGCGAGAAAATCGCCGATCGTCGGATAGGCGCGCAGCAACTCGAAGCCGCGTTGCATCGTGTGCGCCGATGCAAGCTTCTGCGGGAGGGACTGCGCCATCATCATCTCAAGAAGCTTGAGGTGATTCTGGTGCTTGGCCTTGTGGCCGAACGCCGAGCTGCCCGGCGGCATGATATAAGCGGCCGAGTAGATACGGTGCCCTTCGACCATTGCCCGCGTCAGGACGGCGTCGTAATGCTCGAAGCGATAATCTGCGAAAGTGACCGATCCGAGCGCGCCTTCGAGCTTCTCCCAAGTCTCGATCTTGTTGAACAATTTGAACAGCAGGATGCGGAACACCACTTCGTCGATCGAAGTAGGAAGGTCCTCCCGGTAGATCACATGGCGGATCAGATACTGGCTCACGCGATCGGACGCCCGGTAGGCGTTGGTGAATTTGAAGACGGCCATCACCGGATTATCGGTCCAAGGCCATGGGCTGCCGAGGGCGCGGCGATAGAATATCCGCTGCCGCTCAGCCGCGAAGCGCCAGTAGCTGTCGTAAACGGCTGTCGTCTTGGCTGGCGCCAGATGGCTCGAAATGATCATCGGCGCCGCCGGCGCCGCCGCGGCGGAATAGTCGAACTCAAGGGTCCGCGACGTCGCTGCGGGAATCTTGGCAGGGCGGCCGCGCTTGCGACCGCACGGGGTACCAGTCTTGGTCACAGCGCGTCAGGCCGGCTGCACGGCGAGCTGGAGGGACGCAGACGGCCGCGGTGCCGGCGGGGCCGGCGCCACGCAGGCGCGGGCTGCCTCGATCAGCGGCTTCATCGCGCTGTCCGTTTTGGTGATTCGCTCCAGCTTGGCCACCCCGATCGTCACGTTGAGACGCGCGAGCGGAATGCCCATTTCATGCGCCATGAAAGCGGCGAGCTGGGCGAGCCCGAGATAGTTGCCATAAGCTTTATCGAACAGCTGCTGGGTGGCGTAGAAGGCATTGGCGACCAGACCAGCCTTCGTGGGCACAAAGCTCACATGCTGAAGGCAGGGAAAACCAAGCTGGGCGGTCGCGCTATGGTCGCGGGCGGGGTCGAAAGTCGTTGCCTGCCACATCGACCGGCGCACGCCAGGGCGGCTATCATACTGACTCAAAATCCACTCCAACTGGTTTCCGTCGCAAGGGCCGCGGCCGTACATCATCAGCCGCTCGAAATAGAGGCCCTTGCCATTAGCTTTGGGATTCTGGGCGCGATAGAAGGGGAACGCCATTTTGTAGAATTCGAACAGCTTGGCGCGGTCGCTTTGCGCCATGGTCCAGAGCCGCTGCGGGAAGATCGTGTAGGCGACGTCCTCGACGTCCCGTTTCTTTTTCTTGTTCAAAAGGGCATCCAGTGCGGCGCGAACCTGGGTATTTTCCGGGATTTCATACCCGTCGCCGAACCCATCCATGGTAAGAACAAGCGGGGCAATCTCATTTCCCTGATGCTCAAGAACGTGGAGCAAGGTCCGGGCATAGGCCTCGGACACGCTCTTCGCCGCGATCATCAACGGTTCCGGATTCTCCGGTCGGGATGCCTTACTCATCTGCATCATCCTCCAAATGGCGGAATTCGGCACGCCCGACATAGGCCGTACGCGCAATACGCCCGAAGGCGGCCCAGTCGGTTCCCGGGCGATCGATACGGACCAGGCCCGGGCGCTTCGCCTCGAACAGGCGTCCGCTCTCCAGATCAGCGACCGGCACCACGGCGTCGCCGTGCGCGACCGTGCCGGTCGGAAGCAGCAGGAGGTGCCCGACCTCAGCGTCGATCGCATGGCCGCCCCATGCCTCGTCGGCGACGATGAGCGGGTTCGGGGTGAGCGAACCGAGGATGTGGGCGCGTAGCGTGCGGGGCGTGAACTTGCGCAGCGCGTCCGCCCGAGCGCGGCTGATCATCGCCTCGCCCCACAGCAGGTGCGTGACGAGCGTCGAGTACCCCACGCCGAACAGGCAGGCGATGCGATAGATATCGATCGGGGTCGCGGTTTCCGGTTTCAGGCCGCGAACGGCGAAGGCATTGCGCAGCCCCAAGGTCGGCACGAGGGCATAGGCGGCGAAGGTGTCGGCGCTGTATTCCTCGGGCACATCCCACGGGCGGACCAGCTGGTTCTCGCGCAGCTCGTCGATTGACGATCCATGCCCGAGCAGATGGTGGCCCAGTTCGTGCGCGCAATTATAGGCGCGGCGCGGCAACGGGCGCTTGCTGGAGAGATGGATGCGCGGCGGCGAGCCGCGCTGGTACATCCCTTCCATGTTGATGTCGTTGAAGGTCACGCGAACCCCGTGCGCTTCTGCAATCGAATAGATGCAGACCGGGCTGACCAGATCCTTGCCGGCTTTCAGCCGCGCCGTAATCGCTGCCTTCATGGCCTTGTCTGCCAAGGCGCGGCGGTTGTGCATCATCGTCTTGGCAAGCGCTTTCACGGTTAGGCTCCTTTCTCGTCATCGTCGGACTTCATGGCGGCGATGAGCTTCAGGAGGAGGTCGAGGTCATCGGGCTTGAGTTTGCTAAGCTCGCGAGCAGCGAGCTGCAGCTTGGGATCGTCGGTCGCGGCACGTTCGGGCGCGTCGCCCAGCAGCCACGACAATTTGGTGTCGTAGAGGTCTGCGAGCTTCGCGAGTTCGTCGGCGGTGATCCGGCGATTGCCGGCTTCCATTTCAGAAATTGTAGGGCGGTGCATGTTCATCAGCTTGGCGACCTGACCTTGCGAGAGGCCGGCAGCCTCACGCGCGGCACGAAGGCGCGTCGGAAGTGTCGCAGTCTTATCCGAGGGTGCGTCGGTCATCCCGCCACGGCCTCTTCGGCTTCCTTGGCGTCCTGCGCTTCAAGGATCTTGAGAACGAGCGCGACGGTCTGGTTGATCGCGAGCGGCACTTTCGTGTCGTCATCGACAAAGATGTTCGCTTCGCACGGGATGGACTTGCCCAGCGCGATGCTGAGCATGCCGGCAGCGACCGGCCAGACCTTGCTGGTGAACTTCGGCAAGGCTTCGGCGGGCTTCGTCCCCCCGTCGATCGTGGGGCAGTCTTCGCCGCTCAACGTCTGCACGGTCTGCAGCACTTCGATTAGCTTGGCCTTGATAATGTTAGCGTCCATCGCGACTCTCCGTCTCTTACGAGTGGTAAGATATGCTTACCACTCGTAATGTCAACGGTGCGGCGTTTCAGTTTGGGCATGGCAGCATCACGCGGTCGCGGTCACGTACGGCGCCATCGCCATTCCAATCTCAATATTCGCTACGATAATCGGAGGTGAAACGGCAGCTCTTTGCACAAGCTGTCGTTAATCGCTCAACCGGCGAACGTCGCGATCTGGTCGGTATCCGACTGGCAGCTCCGCGGCCGAGCCGCCGCTGCGCTAGACGATCGATATCGATCACATCGGCGATCCGAAGTTTCCGATGAATTCCGCCCCAGAGTGGGCCACGGCATCAATAATTCCGGTATGCAGCCGCGTTTCGCTTTGGTTGGCGAGCCGCTTCTTCGTTAGAGAAGGCTAGGACATAAAATGCCTCGATAGCGCGCATCAAACTGGTGCGTCTGGCGAAACTGCCTTCGCCTTCTTCTTGCCGGCACCCACACCTGGCTTCTTGATCCAAGAGAAAGCCACGCCGTAGCCGAGTTCGTTGGCAATCCGCCTCGCGGCATGACGAAACGAGATCAGGCTGAAGAATGGCAGCTTCAGGTCCTTGCCTGATGCGGCGTTGACCAGCACGCCGAAAACTACCGTGAATTTAGAAGTATCGAACGGCTGGTCGGCCGCCGGAATAATGTCTTCGAAGACAGCCCCGCCTGGCTGAGCCGCTATCTTTGCTCGAACCGCGTCGCGAAATTTGCCGTCGCGCTTCAGCACGACACTGGACACCAAGCCTTGGTTGAACAAGTGACTGAGCTTCGAAGACTCAGATTTGTCCTTGATATGAATAAGCGCGCCACCCTTAGAAAGGAAGTCGCACACCTCAATCGGCGAGGAAGCATCACTCGGCTTCACGAGTTGGACGTCCAGCGATAGCAAGTCACCGCCTGCTGCTCCCAGCGCGGCGTTATAGGTTTTCTCGTTATCTCCGGCGGCAGCCGCCGGCAAGTCGACCTTGGCGACATCATCGAAGTACGCCTCGACCTCCTTCGCGAGGGCGTTGTCGATCTTGTACCAGCGCCCTCCGGACAAGGTGTAAGTTGAGCCTTCCAGCTTCGTCTCGTAGACCAAGCAATCCCGCATCTTCCAGGATGAACCGGCGGAGGTCCCGTCCTCGTCAGCTTCCTGCACAAAATGGCTGTCGAGCATATCCGCCGTGTAGGCGGCCTTGCCCTTGTCCTTCAGGCCCTGAAGGTAATGCGCCACCTCTAGATCAGGATAAACCAGACGCGAGCCGTAGCCACGAAAGGTGACCGATCCAACTTTGTCTGGATCGTACATAGCAGGAAAGGCCAGGCTGACCTCATCAATCTCGGATGCGTTTTTTATGAGCGCTCCCGTCATCGTATCGACAAGGCTTGCTTCGAGCTTGGCGAGCGTATCTCGATCACGAACATGCCTGATGTGGTCGATCCAGCCGAACTCGGCTTTATACGCGTCCTCGTTGTATAGCTCGAATGCCCTCGCGCAGATCGCTGGCAAGTCGCCCACCGTCGCCTTGCGGCGAATCGACAAGCTGTCGCTCCCGCTGATACGTGTCGCAAATGCCTTGTCCTTCGGCTCGCCGAGCAAGCCTCTTACGATGTCCCGTTCGGGGTCGATTTCGAACACCGTTCGCTCGGCGCCACGACTCGCCTGCGATCGACGATTCAGCGTGTTCGCGTCCGGTGTGCGGACATCTGCACTCTTCAGCTTGCGATGATCGACGGCATTAAGAACCACGCGGAGGCCGAAGTCCTGCTCGATGGCTGCGGCGTCAAGCTTCGCATGGCCAAGCCCAAAAGCAACAGCGAACCAGCGTTCCGCCGCCCTGACGAAGACCAGCCCATAGCTTGAATGCTGGAACAGGTCAGCCTTCTGCCCTTCCGTGAGCCCCAAGAATTCCGCCCAATTAGGCGTACCACCGCCAACTGGCCCAGCTGCGATCTTTGCTCCGGCTAGCGAAGGTAAGTCGCTTAGGACAACGCCCGCACGCACAGCGTCCGCCGGCTCCACGCCCTGCCGCATCAGTCGCAGCGCCAAGTTTTGAGTTCTTTCAGACACGGTGAAATTTGACGCTTCCGACCCGGCCGAGTCAACTCATCAAAGAACCGAAGATTTAAACCAATGCGGATCGTTCTCTTCGGCGAAAGTTCGCAGTCGCTAGACTTCGTGCAATGGATTCAGTAACGGTGCTGCCATAAAATCCTCGGTAGACAGCTATTCATGGCTGCCGCTTGCAACGAGGCGGCAGCGATCTGGCAGCCCTTTTCGATATGGCCGTCTACCGGGTGGGAATGGGCGCTTTTGACCAGTAGCTGACGTTAGCCAGCAGGTCGGGCAAACGGCAGCTTTCGGGATCGCCGCCGATCAATTTAAAAGACGAAAGTCAAGACGCGTAGCTACCGTCTGACGGTTGGCGAACGAACGACTGGGAACGCAAACCTGACGGCCCAAACCGGCCGTTCCGCTATCCACCAGCTTTAATAAAAAACGGACCGGCTACGTCCAATGATCAATTGCCGGCAGCAAATCGATGCTCAGGAATGATATCGAGCAGATAAAAGGAACGACGACGAGTGTTCCCGTGATGATCGCCGGGGCGGCGTGCGCCCATTTCACGGAGAAAATCTGCTGTCTCTTTCCTGTGCTTCCAATTTGCTACCGCTTCGCTCGTTGCCTGTGCTGATATGAACGTGTCATGGTAGAAGGCGGCTAACTCATCCAGCCGCTCAGTTGCACCCCGCGGAAGCGTTATGTTATCGTAGCTTGAAAGGCTGCCCCTGAGCTGCGTGGGGCGCTTGCTTTGTCGGTTGGCGATCAGATCATCGACGATAGCCGGGATTTCATGCTCAGCCTGGATGAGGCGCCGAACAGCGGTGGCTATGACGGAAACGGGCGAGGTGAGATGGTGCCATTTGGCGGGGAAGGTCTTCGGACCTTTATACTTCACCAAATATTTAGGGTACTCTGTTCCGGCCAGATCGGGATGGCGCATTTGCGCGGCGACAGCACGCATCAACACCGTCACCTGCTTCAGGTCGGGTCCCGCCGGTGATTTCACACTTGAGCGAAGGCGCCGAAGAATTCGGCCAAACCAGACATGCTTCGGCTTGGCAAGCAGGGTTTCCGCCGCTGGTGCCGCAAGCTCGACATCATCACGGCGCCAATCCTGACAGCCGAAGAACGCATCGAGCGTTTCTGCAATGGCATCGTATCGCTCGGTCTGGCTGTTCGCAGCGCGCTGCGGTGATCGTTCCGCAGAGGCGTCACGGAGCACGCCGAGCTTGCTGAGATCGACCGGCTTCGCGATGCGAGCGACGACGAGTTGGACGTCGTGGCTGCACCAGATCAGCGCCTGTCGAATAAGGACGCCTCGCAACTTAGTGCGATAGGCGGAAGTATCGACCGTCTTGAGATGGCGGATGACGGTAGCGAAGCGGCCAGCCACCAGCCCGTCATATACGTCGATGTTCGCATCGCGGATGCGCCATAGATCGCTGACGTGGTGATCGAGCGCGTGACGCTCACCCTGCCTGTCCGTCCAGCCCTTGACGAGCACGTCATAGTTTACCTCCTCGCCGTTGAGGATCATCAATCGCCTGAGAAAGCGTTTGAGATCTTCCCGCGTTCGCGGAATGAGGGTCGGCGGCAGCAGTTCCTCTTTGGCATCAAGCAGCCCTGGCGGGAGCAGGCGAATGTCAGTGAGGCCGGGATCGAACAGGCGGGCGCCGTACTCGGCTTCCTCGATGCCGCCGTTGTAGGTGAGGTGGTGCAGTTCGGTCACCAATCTTGTCAGCTGGTACCCGCTAAGCTCTAGCTCCTGAAGGATCGCTCGCGGATCGGCGGAATGCAAGGTCAGGTAGGACGAGCGTTGTGCGTTCTCCGGCGGCGTCTGGCGCTTCATGGCGGTGAGTTGGCGCCGCTGCTCCGGTCGACTTATGCGTGCGCTCGTCATAACTCCTCCAGCGCCCGACTGATTCGATCCTGCAACGCTGCTCTTTCGATTATCAACGCCGCGTGCATTTTCTTCAAACGCGCGTGGCGATCCAGGCCCAATCCGCCCTTCGCCAGGATTTCCTCGCACTCGCCCAGCGCCTTTTCGAAGGCGGCGCGGTTCCGCTCGAAGCACCCGATCGCGACTTCCAGATCCTGATCGTCAGTCATTCGCCAAGCCCAGCGCAGGCGGCGATGCAGGCTCTTGCCAGTAGGTCGGATTACCGCCGCGCGCATAGATCCACTCGAAGGCTTCGCCGCGATTCGCCAGGTCGGGCAGCGCCTCACCGAGGATGTGGGCGAGCGTCGCGATCAGCGCCGCCTGATCGTCGCTGATCTCCTCGCGGCGCCAGCGCGCTTTCGGCCCGGCCTTACCCGACAACGTGAAGCTGTTGACCGCGGCATCGTACAGCGCCTTGCGGCGACGCCACTGGAGGATCCTTCCCCATTGGCGACACCAAGCGTAGCATGCCTGATCGGTGAACACCGCCTTCACGAGATCACCGAACATCGGCCCGGCACCGGCGCGGCGCACCTGGGCAAGCCACGCCAGCATCTGGTCAGGATGCGCCATCAATCCGACCAGCGCCGTGTCGTCGACGCCCTCCATGCCGACGAGAGCAAGCCCGGCACCCAGCGCATAGTTGCTCGCGTCGGCGGATCGTCCGCGTCCGCGGCGCTTCGTCAGCGCGTGATGCTGACGGCGCAGATCGCTGATCGATGCTTCGCAGATGCGGGTCGCCGCATCGACCTTTGCGGTCATGTCGGCGACATCGCGACGGCACGCGTCAAGGTTCAGGGCGGGCGGGGCGCTGTTTTTCACACCTTGGTCGCTGCCCCAACCGGCGGGAGCATGCAGCAACTTAGCCCAGCAAAAATGACGGCCCCTCGATCTCGAAAACGGTGGCCTGAGTTGCGTCTTTCACCACCACGAGACGGCAAAAGGTGCAGGAGAGAGAGGGGGTGGTGCGCGATAAAGTGTTTTTCGGGCGCCAGAGGAACCCGGCAAACCGCTTCGCCACCCCCTCCCTCTCCTGCCCCGGAGAAGGTCATTGAAGATCGGCTACGCCAAGGTGAAGGGAGGGTCGGATGCGGTCCAGCGCGCACTGACCGATGCGCGCAGCGCTCGTAACCGGGCGACCCGTCAATGGCGCGAGCAGGACCGCGATGCGGCTGCGGCAGGTCGCCGGCAGAGGGCGCGTACCGCAAAGGAGGATCGTGACCGGGAGCGTGCCGGTAAGCGCCGCATCCGGGTGCAGGTTGCCGAGCACGACCGTCCGCGCAGAATTGGTACCACGCCGCGGCGGCTGTTCACGCGCCAGGCGATCTTCAGCACGGGCACGCCGCGTGGGCGTGACCAGCAGCGTGCCGACGGTCTGAGGTCGATCCACTTCTCACTGGTCGCACGCGGCTTCCGCTCGATGGCGGGGCGGCGTTGGCGCGCCGGTGAGGCAGGCCGTGCGGCCTTGTATGCGGTCCGGGAAGACGCGCTCGAAGGCGGCGAGGTCGGATGGTGGTCGAACATTGCCGAGGACCGGGCCGAACTGCTCGCCTTCTGGCGCACGGTCGAGGCGGTGGAAAGGCACGACCGCGCCAATGCCAACGTTTACTTGGTCGAGGTCATCGCCCTTGATGCGACGCTCACCGAGGCTGACCGCCGCGCCGTGGTGACCGACCTCTGCGACGATCTCAAGCGGCGCGGGCTCGCTTTCGTCGTCGGCATGCACCAGCCGGACCCGTCGGGCGACCAGCGCAACTTCCATTGCCACCTGATGTACTCGCTGCGCCCGGCGGAGCGCCACGCGCCCTATGACTGGAGCTTCGCCGTCTCCAAGGTCGGTGACATCAACACACCGGACGGTATTCGGGCGCGGCGGCGACTAACGGTCGATACGATGAACTGGCAGCTGATGCTCGCCGGCAGCGACCGTCGCTATACGGCGCTTAGCAACAAGGCGCGCGGGATCGTCGACACGCCGCAGCCGAAGTTGGGCAAAAGGGCCGTGTGGGTCAGCCGGCGTTTGTATGCACAGCGAGCGCGGATGAACCGCCTCGATCAGCTTGGCGCTGGACTTGCCAGCCTTAACGCAAGCTTCTCCCTGTCCGATCGCCTCGTAAGCATCCGAACTTCATTACGCGGCACGCTTCAGCGCGCTTCCATACGGGTAAACGCGCCTGACCCGACTGCGACAGTCAGTGCCGACCCATTGGAACTGCGGTCAGACGCCGTCCGCCGCGTTATCGCCGACCGGCTCCGCAGGCTGCTGTCATTCGACATCGGATCGTACGATGCCCGGCTGAGCACCATCCAACGGGTGGTGCAGGAGCGCGTGGCGGCACTCCCCACGGCCAAGTCGAAAATGGTGCCGCTCAAGGCTGCGGGAGCTGCTGGCGACCAATCCATCGATGAAGCCTTGCAACCGGATCAGCTGCCCAGCGCCGGAATGGCTGTTGCTTCCCCGGCGCCAATAGCGCCGATGGTGATAGAAAACCCGACGAACCGGAGCGACGCGGTCGAACGGCATCCGGGTGCGGTGCAGACCAGCGGCGAAACCGATGCCGGCAAGGATCTGACCAGCGACGAACATCCGAAGAAGGATCACGGGATGCTTCAGCTCGCGCTGATCGCCCGGCTCTTCCACAACGGGCAATGGGATAGGCGTGATTGGCTTTCCGGCGGCAAGAAGCGGTCCATGGCGCGAGGGAGCCATGTGGATGCGGAAGAAAACTCAGTCCCGGCAGCGGCGGAAGTCGAAGTTGGAACGCCCGACTGGGATCAAATCTTGCTGGCTAAGTTGCGGAATGGTGGCGGGCGCGGCGGCTAGAGCGAAGGCTCACTTCCGGGATCCAGCATCATGACCGAGCCAACCGCATCTTCACCGACCACGAAGCGCCGCTCCTCCTATGTTCCGCCAATCCTTCGCGACGGGAACGTCCCGGCGCCTGAAACCGCCTGCGCATCCTGCCCGGCGTCGCTTTGGTACGTCGATCAGCGCCTTCACTGCTTCTGCGGCACAATGAAGACGCTGATCTGGACCGCAGGCAACGAGGTTCCGCTTTCGCGTTGCGATGGCCGCCAGATCGCCATCGCCCGGCTGCGTGCAGCCGAGACGGCAAAATGATCCGATCGAGTAACGGCAAATTAAAGTGACCTACAGCCCAAGCAACGAGAGATAATGTATGCGCGAGTTTTCGAGTGTCGAGATCGAAAATCGGCTAGAACCTGACATGATCTCGCAGGCCACGTGCATGCTCGAGAAAGTCGAGCGTGTTCTCGCTAACGGCGTGATAATATATGACGCCCCAAACCAGCTGCATAGCCAGTCAATCGGTGTGTACGGCTATTCGACGGAGGTAAGAGTTGATTTCGACGCTTCCAGTGTGAGGGTCGAAATCGATGCCGAACGCTTCAGCTGCTGCGAAATGCGGCACTTCCGGGCAACGCCGCCGCCGCAGACTTTAGACGACCTGATCAAGCGCATACCGGCATGGTTATCGTACATCGCCGTTCCGACCGATCCGCCGATTATCCAATCGCGGGATGCAGCGAGCGAGCAGGCGTTCGACGCGCTGCAGGCCGCAGTAACGGCAAGCGACCCGGACTGGTGGCATATCATACTTTATCGCTATTCCTCCTCAATCGTGCGGGCGACCGTTCACGGTACGGGCGATAGTCGCGACTATGCTACCGCTGACCTCGACCCATCTGAAAAAGCATTCTCGATGTCGGACGCGTTATGCCACGCGTTGATCGGCTCGCCGGATTACAGCTGCATATCGGACGGTGCACGCCAGCGCAGCAATGCCCTCGACATCGTTATGTGGCCGCCCCTGCCTTACATCAGGGATAATAGCCTGTCGGTGATGGGCAAGCTTCGCGCAATCGCGCTCGCCGCGGAGAAGGATTTCCGCCTCTTGGACTAATTGGTGATGCCGGCACCGACAATCGACACGGTTGCAATTGCATGGGCAGATCTCTCGGTCTGCTTGGCAGCACCGACGGCAGCGCTCAGGCGCTGAGACGAAGGCCGCGGGGGCGGCCGAGGGGGAATGGAGGAGGATCTTCGAGCCTGAAGAGGAGGTGAAACTCCGAAGGGCTTGTTCCGGACCGACCGGTCGGGACCACGCAAGAAGGTTCTTCATCCCCATGTCCATCAACACCGTGACGAGCTTCAGCCCGACGAGCATCATCGTCGGCCTGCTTCTCGAGGCGCTCGCTGCCGGCGACATCTACGATCAGGTTACGTTGCCCGGCCTACCCAATGCCATCCACGTACCGGAACGCGACGCTGTCATCGCCGCGACGACCGTGCCTGCGCCGCTGTTCGGCGGCGAACTGGAGGCGATCGCCACCGAGCATCGCCTTGACGTCATCCTGTTGCGGATCGGCGACCTGGAGGATGGGCGACCCTGCATCGCCGTAGACTTCGCGCTCGGGTCGCTGCCCTGCGCCGTCTGGGTCGAGCGCCGCTTCTCGCTCTATCAGGACGCGGACGGTACATGGCTTGTGCCTGCTGGTTTCGGCCCGGCGGTGTCGGTCACGTGGCAGGGCTTCAATCTCGAGATCGTGCCGCCATACGCCGATCTGATCGAGCGCGCCGACGGCATCGCGCGCGCTGCACGCAGCCTCGCTCGCTTCTTCCAGCCGTTGGAGGCGTGAGCGTGGCCAAGCCGTTCCCGATCAACGCCGACGTCCAGCCTGATTCAGCCAACCCGCACTCATGGCTCCCGCTCCTCGGTCATCCGCCCGGCGAGAGCGGCCCCGGCGGCTTGCGTGTCCTGTGGGGTGTGCTGCGGCCCGAATATCGCTCCTTCTCGCCGTCGCTCTCGACCTTCGTCCGCATGAAGCTGGCACCCGCCGCCGGCGCGAATGCCGCGCCGTGGACGATCACCGCCTATCGGCACGAGGTGCTGCTGCCAGCATTCGCCAGCGATCACTTGCGCGACCCGCGGATGTTGATCGAGGCCGCCGAGCGCGAAAAGCCAGCCGATGCGAAGGCGCTGGCGGCCTATGTCACGCTGACCTCGTCGCCTGATCGACTGCATGCGGCCTGGGAGATCGGGCGGACGCTGGCGAAACGCGTGGTCGACGACCACGACGTCGCCGCGTTGCTGGTCCAGCACGTGCCCTCGCTTGCAGGCGGCAGCGCGCGACCGCACCTCCACCTTGTCATTCCCGGACCGCGTCGGATCACGCGCTTCAGCATGTTTTCCACTCTCGTCGGCGATCTCGCCGGCGACCGCGGACGCGACCTCGTCCTCAAGCTGCTCGCCGGGACTGTCGAGGAGACAAGTGCATGAGCGCCCCGCTGCTGCGCACGCTGGACGAGATCGGTCGCCTCGGCCTGACCCACGCGCTTGATCCAGCGCAGCTTGCCGCGCCGCTTGGTGTCGACCCGATCGATGTCGGAAAGCTGATCGACACCGGCCGCGTCTCCGACACGCTTCTGATGACGAGCGAGGCCGCCGCAGCGTACCTTCTCGGGATCCTTGTCCGCCTAGAGGTGCGCTGCCGCGGTGACAGTATCGCCATTCGCGCTGCACTCGATCGCCCGAGTCCCGATCTCGCTGGCCTCTCGATCGCGCAGGCGCTGCTCGCCCGCCCCGACATCGCCGGCCTCGCCGTAATCCACGAAGTCGCCGGCACGCTGCCCGTGCCCCGCGTCCGGATGTGGCGCGTCGCCGACACCTACAGCTAAAAGGTATCCAACGATGAACGACGGACCTGCCGCCGGGCGGGCGGCGGAGGCGCGCGCGCTCACCGCGACGCTCGCCATCGCCGGGCTCGAGGGTTGGTCGCTGCGCGGCGGCGATATCAGCCTCGACCTGCCCTTTTCGCATTACTTGTACGTCGAAGCGGCCGAGTTGCTGCTCGTACCCACCATCCGGCCGTTGCAGGCCGAGATGAAGACGGTCGCGCCCGGTACGCGCATCGCCCGCAGCGATGCCCTGATCGTCCGCGTTGATCCGGCTGAGCCGTTCCGGGTCGAACTGGCATTTGGCCAGTGGGGCCGCGATGCGACCCGCTGGCTGGCACCGATGGTGCTTTGGCAGCGCAGCGACGTCGGCACCTGGCTGGTGCCGAGCCCTTACTTCCACGGGGTGCGTGACGAGTGCTTCTCCCTGCGTGGTGGCCGGCTGCGACCCGGCCCCGCGCCGTGGCGGTCGGAAGCCGAGATGCGGGTCGGCTGCATGAACGTCGCCGTCTGGCTGTCGCGGATGCTCTCCATGTGACCGGCCGATCGGCCGGCTCGACGAATTCGAGGACGAGGAGGGGAGCTTGGAAGCCTGGAATTGCTGGAGCCGAGGAAGGGAAATGGAACCCGAAGCCGCTCCGGAGAACACATCAGCAAAGGACAACAGAGATGATCCCGCACACTATCGATCCCGCAACCGAGACCTACTTCTTCAAGATGTCGGCCTTGCGCGGTCACCACATGCTCTTCGTCACCCAAGAAATGGAGACGCAGAACCCGTGCACGCCGCTTTGGGTTGGGGCTTGCCCGGACGAACGGTCGCTGAACGCGTTCGCGCGTTGGCTGGCAGTTCGCCGCGACGAATGGGCTGCTTGGGGACGGCAGGTAGAACAGATCGGTTATGAGGCGTTCGACCGCTACTTGCGCGCCCGGATCGAGGCTGAGCCCTACGGCGAAGCGGACGCCACGATCGTCTGGATCGCTCCAGGCAGCCGCGAGGTCATCATCGGCCAGTCGGTCGGCGGACCGTCCGGATATGGCGAGGAGATGCTCTACCGGCACGTCTTCCGCACGCCCAAGGCACAGAAGCGCTTCCTGGCCTGGCTCGACAGGGGCAGCAGCCTGTCACGCATGCACGAACTCGTCGCGCTCGCCTTCCAGCGCGGCACCGCCGCCGTCGGCGAAGTCCTCGACGAGATCGCCGACGGATCCGGAACCAGCAAGACGAGCGGCGAGCAGCCGCGTTAATCACGATCTCTGCTGGCCGGCTAAGTGGCCACTTCTGCAAAAGGTGTTGTTTTAGCGGGGCTAAGTTGCGTCTCGTCCGGGGCCATCCTGTCATTCCGGCGGGATGGCCGCACAGCCCTCCGATCAACATCCTCAGTCCGCCGGCCGCGTCGAGTACCGGACGGGAGGCTGTGAGCGGCTGATCGTCGATCGGCTGATCGCGCCGCCGATCACACCAGCCGAACTCCGCGCCGTGCTCGATGCCCTTCAGGACGAGCTTCACCAGCTGATCTGACACAGAGGAAATCGGTGACCCGGTCCAACCCCATCCGCGCCTATGCCTATCTACGCCTGTCCGTCGACAAGGAGGATGGTACGCCGCAGAGCATCGAGGCGCAGCGCCACTCGATCAACGATTATGCGCGCAAGAACGACATCATCATCGTCGAGGAGTTTGCGGACGTCGGGTTCAGCGGCCAGCACGACCGCCGCCCCGAGTTCCGCCGCATGGTAGCCAAAGCCACCGCCGACGATCATCCGGTCGATGCGGTCGTTATGTATATGCTGAGCCGCATAGCCCGCAGCACCCGGCTGTTTTTCGAGGTGACCGGCAAGCTGGAAGACGCAGGTGTCGAGATCGTCTCGATCACCGAGAATTTCGGTACTGGCCGCGGTCGACGCCTCGGCCGCGCGTTCACCGCGTTCATAAACGAGGAACAGGCCCGCGACGCCGCGGTCCTCACCCGCAAGAGCCGTCGCGAGAATGCAAGGCAAGGCTTCTACAACGGTGGACCGATCCCTTTCGGCTACGAGACCTATGTCGCCCGGACGGACGGCGAGAAGGAGCGCAAGAAGCTGGCGATCGTCCCGGCCGAGGCCGAAATCGTCAAACGCATATTCGAATGGGCGGACAGTGGCCGCGGCGGCCGCTGGATCGTCAGAGCGCTGAACGATGGCGCCTATTCGCTGCGCGGTGCCCGGTTCACCAATGGTAATATCGCAGGCATCCTCGCCAACCAGGCCTACACCGGCACGTACCATGATCGCACTGCCGACGATGACGGCGTCCGGCCCGACATCGAAAACGCGATCCCGGTCGCGTGCCCGGCGATTGTATCTCGCGAGCAATTCGATCGTGTCGCCTCGACCAGAGCCAGCCGGAACCCGCGGGCAATGGCGCCGCACATGGCAGCAGGTACGACGCTGCTGACCGGCCTTGCCCGGTGCGGTGGGCCGGGATGTACGAGCGGCCTTACCATCGCCACCGGCAAGGGTGGTCGCTATGCCTATTACCGCTGCAACGACCGGCTGAACCGGGGCGGCAGCTGTTCCACCCGCCCAATCCGGCGCGAGGAGCTCGACGGGATCGTCGTCGATGCGATCGAACGGCGGGTACTGGCGCCGGAGCGCTTGCGCGAGCTGCTCGCCGGCGTGCTTGACCTGTCCGCCGAGCGGCACATCGCGCGTCAGGCGGAGCTCCGCCACTTCCGCGCCGAGAAGACGCGAACCGAGACGGCGATGAACAAGCTGCTCATCCTTGTGAAAGACGAGATCATGAGCCCGCGCGACCCGGTGTTTGCCGGTCGCATGGCCGAGAACAAGGCGAAGCTTGCCAGCGTCTCCGCGCGGATCGACATCATCGAGGCGCAACTTGTCCGAGGCGCGCGGCAGATCGACGAGCATACGGTCGCCAAGTTCGGAGAGTTGCTTTCTGCTAGGCTGCGCGAGAGCGACCCGACGTTGCGCGCGGCGTACCTCAAGATGTTCGTCGCTGAGGTGCGAGTGTCCGATAGCCTGATCGAGATCACCGGCCCAACCGCCGCGCTGGAAGCCGGTGTCGCGACCGGCATTCCCGTCAAAGCTGGAGTGCCCAGCTTTGACCGGGAGTGGTGCCCCGTGCAGGAATCGAACCCGCGTCTCTTCGTTACAAAGGAAGCCGTTTACCATTAACGTAACGGGGCACGCCGCGTGCCATCTACCAAGCGGTTTCGCGTAAGACAACGGGCGGCGGCGCAGGGGAATCCCGATGGCAACCGTCGTGCCCGCGCAGGCGGGGATCCATAGACGCGACGAATGTGACTTACCTATTTCCGCCGGCGGCAATGAACTCCCGCCTTCACGGCAATGACGAAGGGGCGGTGGATTTACTGCACCCCGAACGTCCACCCTTCGGTCCGCGCGACCTCCGACGTCAGCCCCTCCGGTTGCCACAACCCCGCATCCGCCGCCGCGCCGCGCAGCCACGCGGCACTCACCAACGCATCGGTCGCGTGATCGTCATAGCGCTTGATCGCCACATGCGGCGGACTGCCCAGCACCGCCAGCGCGGCATCCAGCGACGCCGCATCGCGCAGCTTGCTCAGACCGCGGCGCACGCCCGCCGCCCGTGCCGCGATGGTGGTATAGATTTCGACCAGCACCGGCCCACGCTCCGGCACCGGATCGAACGGCCAGATCGGCAGCCTGCCGCCCAGCCGGTGCAGCACCCGCATGCCCGTCAGGCTCGATTTGCCCACCTGCGCCGCGCCGACGAGGTTGAAGCAACTGGTTGGCGACAGCCCAGCCGCCAGCTGGCGTTCCTCGCACACCCGCAACCGCCCGCGCCCCGCGCCGAACAGGTCGCCGCACGCGCGATGCCGCCGGAAATGGCGCGACAATTCGTCATGCGCGACTACCGACGTCGCCGCCAGATGCGGATCGTCCGTCGCCATCGCATCGACCATCGCCCACAACGTCCGCGCATCCCCCGGCGATGCGTCCCAGCCGGGGAAGTAGCTGCCGCGATCGACGAACGGCAGCGCCGGCGACAGGTCCAGTCCGATCAGCATGTCGGCGCCTTCGTCGGCCAGCGCCGCCAGCCGCTCGAGGATCGCGCCGCGCGACCAGCCGCCCTCGCGCTCCACCAGCGTCGGCGCGCCGTCCACCAGTTCGGCGACGGCCAGCCCTTTCGGCCGCGCGACCGCCTGTCCCGACCAGTCGATCGCGGCGAACCGGGTGAAGCGCCGCGTCAGGGCCGTTCGCCCCGTGCGCGACGCTGGGCCAGCGTCGCCCGGTCCCACCACGCCCGCTCCAGCAACAGCGCGATCCGGTCGCCCGCGTCGGTGCCGTAGCGCACCAGCACCGCCGACCCGTCGCGATAATGATCGGTCTGCCAGAAGGTCGCGGGATCGGTGGCGAGCAGCACGTCCTTCTCTGCCGTCGTCACGTGCAGCACGAAGCTGCCGGGATCGGGCGCGGTCGTTCCCGCCAGCGTCCTGCCGCGAAACCGCAGCGCCGGCCGGCCATAGCTGCTGCCTTCCTCTACGCCGGGCAGCGCCAGCCCGATCGCGACGATATCGCGCCAGCCGTTCACGACGTCTGGCGCCGTTCGTCCCACCACGCCATCCGTTCCGCGATCCGTTGTTCGAACCCGCGCCCGGTCGGTTCGTAGAAGCGTTGCGCGGTCATCTCCTCCGGCCAGTAATCCGCCCCCGAAAAACCGTCGGCCGCATCATGGTCGTACGCATAGCCCTTGCCATAGCCGATGTCCTTCATCAGCCGGGTCGGCGCGTTCAGGATCGAGGGCGGCGGCATCAGCGATCCCGTCTCGCGCGCGGTCTTGAACGCCGCCTTCTGCGCCTTGTACGCCGCGTTCGATTTGGGCGCGGTGGCGAGGTACAGGCACGCCTGCACGATCGCCAGTTCGCCTTCCGGACTGCCGAGGAACTCGTACGCGTCCCTGGCGGCAAGGCATTGCACCAGCGCCTGCGGGTCGGCGAGGCCGATGTCCTCGCTCGCAAAGCGGGTCAGCCGGCGCAGGACGTACAGCGGTTCCTCGCCCGCGGTCAGCATCCGCGCCATGTAGTATAGCGCCGCCTGCGGGTCCGATCCGCGCAGCGACTTGTGCAGCGCCGAGATCAGGTTGTAATGCCCCTCGCGGTCCTTGTCGTACACCGCGACCCGCCGTTGCAGCAGCGCCGATAGCCCGGCGGGGTCGAGCGGTTCGGGCAGCTGGATCGAGAACAGCGTCTCCGCCTGGTTCAGCAGGAACCGCCCGTCGCCATCGGCACTCGCCACCAACGCCGCCCGCGCCGCATCGGTCAGGGGCAGGGGGCGGTCCTCGACCGCTTCGGCGCGCGCCAGCAATTCGTTCAGCGCGACCGCGTCGAGCCGGTGGAGGATCAGCACCTGCGCCCGGCTGAGCAACGCCGCGTTCAGTTCGAACGACGGATTCTCGGTCGTCGCCCCGACCAGCGTGACGGTGCCGTCCTCGACATAGGGCAGGAAGCCGTCCTGCTGCGCGCGGTTGAAGCGGTGGATCTCGTCCACGAACAACAGCGTGCGTTTGCCGATCCGGCCATGGTCGCGCGCTTCGGCGAACACCTTTTTCAGGTCCGCGACGCCCGAAAAGACCGCCGAAATCTGGGCATAGCGCAGGCCGACCGCGTCGGCGAGCAGTCGGGCGATCGTCGTCTTGCCGGTGCCCGGCGGGCCCCACAGGATCATCGACGACAGCTTGCCCGCCGCCACCATCCGCCCGATCGCGCCGTCCGGCCCGGTCAGGTGATCCTGCCCCACCACCTCGGGCAGCGCGGCCGGGCGCAGCCGGTCGGCCAGCGGCCCACCGGTCGGCGTGTCCTGCGGGGGCGGGGCAAAGTCGGCGAAGAGGTCGGCCATGCCGCCAATATAGGTCGCCGGTGAAAAAGCCGAAACCACCTCTTGCACACACCGGTTTAAGATATATCTTGGAGTTAAAGATATATCGGAGAATGATTATGCGATTTGGAATGGGATATGCGTCATGGACCGGCGGACCGGGCATGGATGGTCGTGGCCGGCATGGCGGGCGTCATGGCGGCGGTCCGCGCGGGCGGGTGCTGGGCGGCGACGAACTGAAGCTGGTGTTGCTGGCGCTGATCGCGGAGGCGCCGCGCCATGGTTACGACCTGATCCGCGCGGTCGAGGCCGCGACCGGCGGCGCGTATGCGCCGAGCCCCGGCGTCGTCTACCCCACGCTGACGCTGCTGACCGACATGGGCCTGATCGAGGAACAGGCGACCGAGGGTACGCGCAAGCGCTTCGCGGTGAGCGAGGCGGGGACCGCGCAACTGGCGAGCGACGCCGACCGGGTCGCCGACCTGTTCCAGCGGCTGAAGGCGCTGGGCGAACATCGCGCCCGCACCGATGCCGGCCCGATCCACCGTGCCCGTACCAACCTGCGCGCCGCGCTGCACCACCGGCTGTCGGGGGAGAATGTCGATGCGGACACGCTGCACGCCGTCGCCGCGATCCTCGACGAAGCCGCACAGAAGGTCGAACGGCTATGAGCGACTTCACGACCACCGCCGCGGTGCCGACGGCGCAGGCCAGCCGCTATCTGCAACAGCTGTGCAAGCATTGGCAGCACAACCTGACCGTCGAGTTCGACGCCGGTCACGGCACCGTCGTCTTTCCGCACGACGCGCGCGGTGCCAGCCATCCCGGCGATGCGCTGGTGACGTTCGATGCCGGTGACGACGCGTTGACCGTGCGGATCGATGCTACGTCCGCCGAACAGCTCGACGGGCTGAAGGGCGCTGTCGCCCGCCATCTCGACCGCTTCGCCTTTCGCGAGGCACCGCTGGCGTTCGACTGGCGGTGATCCCTTCGGCGCCGTCGTGCGTTTGAAGCGGATGACCGATTCGATCGATGCCCTGCGTCAGCAGATGGAAGCCGCCGCCGCCGCGATGGATTTCGAAACGGCCTCGCGGTTGCGCGACCGGATCAACCTGCTGCGCGGCGGTGCCGATGGCGAACAGGCATCGGCCGCCGACACCGCCGGGCTGACCCGCCAGCGACCCGGCGCGATGGGGCTGGGCACCAGCCGCCAGCGCGTCGAGCCACCGGCGGGGTGGAAGCCACCGAAGAAACCGGACCTGATGGTGACCCGCAAGCGGTAGCGCAGGATGGCCGGGGTTAGTGTGCAAGCCGGTCCTTCTCGTCCACCGAAGGCCGATCGAGCGGAAAGGGCTAGGCGTCACCCTGAACGACACGCCCGACCGGCTCGTCGGAATTTTCCCCACCCGGTCGAACCGATCTGCCGCCGCATCGTTACCGTTCGCATGAAGCGATATGTTGTAACTTCGCGCGGCATGCGGCATAGGATGGCGATGCGCAGCTCCACCGCCCGTTCCTGGTTGCACGAAGGTCGCCTCGATCGCGCGGGCATGATGCTGTCGGCGCTGTGTGCGGTACATTGCGTGACGACGATCGCGATCATGGCGCTGCTGGCGTCGGTCGGCGGCGCGTTGCTGCATCCCGCGATCCACGAAGTCGGGCTGATGTTCGCCGTCCTGCTCGGTATCGTCGCACTGGGCGCGGGATATGCGCGCCACGGACAGCGCCTGCCGACCGCGATCGGCGGCGTCGGCCTTGGCATCATGGCGCTCGCGCTGACGCTGCCGCACGGCCTGCCGGAAGCCATTGCGACCCTGACCGGGGTCGGTCTGCTGGCGTTCGGTCACCACCTGAACCGTCGCGCCGGCTGCTGACCCGCTTGCCGCGATCGGTCATGGTGCCTATCTCGACTCCATGGCGCACGAACATCACGAACGACACGGCACCGAATGGAACAAGGCGGCCGAGGCTGCGCTGACCCGCGCCGGCGAGCAATGGACGGCGATGCGCGCCAGCATCTTCGACGTCCTCGCCTCGTTCGACAAGCCGGCCTCCGCCTATGACATCGCCGATGCCGTGTCGAAGGCGCAGGGGCGGCGGGTCGCCCCCAACAGCGTCTATCGCATCCTCGACCTGTTCGTGAACGCCAACCTTGCGCGCCGGGTCGAAAGCGCGAACGCCTATCTGGCGAACACCCATCCCGACTGTCTGCATGACTGTATCTTCCTCGTCTGCGACCGTTGTGGGCAGACGACGCATATCGACGACGACAAGATTACCGGGACGGTCCGCGCCGCCGCATCGGGTGCCGGGTTCACTCCGGTCCGTCCCGTGATCGAAGTGCGTGGTACTTGTGCAGATTGCAACAAGGCCTGATGCTTTATCGAACCATCTGCGGCCTTTGACCGGCCGGACACGCACCAGCAATCGACAGTCGGTTCCGCCTGCGCTAGGCAAGGGTGATGGCCGATCTACTTAGCACGCCGCTGCTCGACACCGTTCACACGCCCGCCGACCTTCGCAAGCTGGCTTCCGGTGATCTGCGGCAACTCGCCGACGAACTGCGACAGGAAACCATCAGCGCGGTCGGCACCACCGGCGGCCATCTGGGCTCCGGGCTCGGCGTGGTCGAACTGACGGTCGCGATCCACTACGTCTTCGATACGCCGGCCGACCGGCTGGTGTGGGACGTCGGCCACCAATGCTACCCGCACAAGATCCTGACCGGCCGCCGCGACCGCATCCGCACGCTGCGACAGGGCGGTGGCCTGTCGGGGTTCACCAAGCGGTCCGAGAGCGAATACGACCCGTTCGGCGCGGCGCACAGCTCGACCTCGATCTCGGCGGCGCTGGGCTTCGCCGTTGCCAACAAGATCGCGGGCACGTCGGGCAAGGGCATCGCCGTGATCGGCGACGGTGCGATGTCGGCGGGCATGGCCTATGAGGCGATGAACAACGCCGAACAGGCCGGCAACCGTCTCGTCGTGATCCTCAACGACAACGACATGTCGATCGCCCCCCCGGTCGGCGGCCTGTCGGCGTACCTGTCGCGCATCGTGTCGAGCCGCGAGTTCCTCGGGCTGCGCGAGGCGTTCAAGAAGATCGCCCGCCGCCTGCCGCGCCCGTTGCACACCGCCGCGCGCAAGACCGACGAATTCGCCCGCGGCATGGCGACCGGCGGCACCTTGTTCGAGGAACTGGGCTTCTATTATGTCGGCCCGATCGACGGCCACAACCTCGATCACCTGATCCCGGTGCTCGAAAACGTCCGCGATGCCGAGGAAGGCCCGATCCTCGTCCATGTCGTGACCAAGAAGGGCAAGGGCTACGCCCCGGCCGAGGCCGCGGCCGACAAATATCACGGCGTCCAGAAGTTCGACGTCATCACCGGCACGCAGGTCAAGGCACCGGTCGGTCCGCCGCAGTACCAGAACGTGTTCGGCCATACGCTCAGCAAGCTGGCCGACAGCGACGACCGTATCTGCGCGATCACCGCCGCCATGCCCTCGGGCACCGGGCTCGACCGGTTCGCGAAGGAACATGGCGACCGTTTCTTCGACGTCGGCATCGCCGAACAACATGCGGTGACCTTCGCCGCCGGCCTCGCCGCGCAGGGGATGCGGCCGTTTTGCGCGATCTATTCGACCTTCCTGCAGCGCGCCTATGACCAGGTCGTCCACGATGTCTGTATCCAGAATCTGCCGGTGCGCTTCGCGATCGACCGCGCTGGCCTGGTCGGCGCCGACGGCGCGACCCATGCCGGCAGCTTCGACGTGACCTATCTCGCCACGCTGCCCAACATGGTCGTCATGGCGGCGGCGGACGAGGCGGAACTGGTCCACATGACCTATACCGCCGCGCAATACGACGCGGGGCCGATCGCGGTGCGCTATCCGCGCGGTAACGGTGTCGGCGTGGCGCTGCCCGAGGTTCCGCAGAAGCTGGAGATCGGCAAGGGCCGGCTGGTGCGCGAAGGGCACAAGGTCGCGATCCTGTCGCTCGGCACGCGGCTGGAGGAAGCGCTCAAGGCCGCCGACGCGCTGGAGGCAAAGGGGCTGTCGACGACCGTCGCCGACCTGCGCTTCGCCAAGCCGCTCGACGAAGCGCTGATCCGCCGCCTGCTGACCAGCCACGAGGTCGCGGTGACTGTCGAGGAAGGCGCCGTCGGCGGTCTCGGCGCGCACGTCCTGACCTTCGCCAGCGACACCGGCCTGATCGACGCCGGCCTGAAACTGCGCACGATGCGTCTGCCCGACACGTTCCAGGATCAGAACAACCCCCAGAAGCAGTATGACGAAGCCGGCCTGAACGCGCCGCAGATCGTCGACACCGTGTTGCACGCGCTGCGCTGGAACGAGAGCGGAGCGACCGAAGTCCGCGCATGACGGGTGCGCAGAAGGCGGCGGCGATCATCGCGCTGGCAGTGATCGCGCTCGGCTGGTTCAACTGGCGGATGTGGCGCCAGTTTCGCGCTGCCAGGGCGTATCGTGCCGGCTGGAGTGCGGCGGATTGCGACGCGATGCTCGCCGACGCCGGCGTATCGCCGGAGATCGCCGCGCTGACCCGCGAACTGATCGCGTCCTGTTATGGCGCGGACGTCGTGCCGCATCCCGACGATGACTTCGCCTGCTTCCTGATGATCGATGAAGCAGAGGTCGCGGACCTGGTCGGGGCCGGGCGGGAGCGGCTGGGTCTGCCGTTGCCGACGCAGCACGATCCGGTCGAACTGCCGCCGATGAAGGACGTGCGCGACCTCGCGGTGTATCTCGAGTCGGTTGTCACGATCGGACGGACCGCTTAGTTTCCCGGGTGAAGGAGACTGGCGGTGAAGGTGGAAAAAGTCGGAGGCAAACTCACCGTCGTAATACCCGAAGACGTGGCGGAAACGCTTGGTCTGCACGAAGGGGATACGGTGGAGGTGCGGCGGAGCGAAGAGGTTCCGCACCGGCTGAGCGAGGCGGCGCTGTCGACCCTGCGCGCGCGCATGACCGCGTTGTCGCGCCCGTTACCGGAAGGCTATCGTTTCGATCGCGAAGAAGCGAACGCGCGGTAGTGCGGGCGTTCCTCGACACCAATGTCCTGCTGTACGCTTTCGTCGACGACGTCCGTCGTCCCGAGGCGCAACAACTGCTTGATGGAACAGCCATCATCAGCGTGCAGTGCCTCAACGAATTCGCGACCGTTTCCCTGCGCAAGCAGCGGGTCGAGTGGATCGAGATACGCGAACGTATCGACCTGATCCGGACCGGCACGGCGCACATCGTTCCGCTGACCGACGCCATCCATCGCGACGGTCTGCGCATCGCCGAACGCTACCGCCTGTCGATCTACGACAGCATGATCGCCGCCGCCGCGCTTTCCGCCGGTTGCGACCGGTTATGGAGCGAAGACCTCCACCACGATCTCGTCATCGACGACCGGTTGCGGGTCGCCAACCCGTTTCGCTGACTATCGCAGGAACTGTCCTTGCGCGGCATCCGTCGCGTTGATCGCCAGCACCGACCGCGCGTCGCTGGGATGGCGGATATGGCCGTGGCCGTCGCCCGAGGCGGCGATCACCCGATCGAGCAGTTCCTGCCCCTCTTCCCACCAGCCGATGCCGCTGGCGGCGTTCAGATGCCCCTGCGCACCGGCGTCGACGAAATGGCTGCCCCAATCGACCGCCATCGAATGTGCGCGCTCGATCGACACCCACGGATCGTCGGTCGATGCGACGACCAGCGAGGGGAAGGGCAGGGCGAAGCGCGGCGTGGGGGCGAAACCCTGCAACTCGCTCGGCGCGCCGGGGCGATCGACGTCGGCCGGCGCCACCAGCAGCGCGCCCGCCACCGGCCAGCCATAGGGCTGTCCCGACAACTGCGCCCACCACGCCACCGCGAGGCAGCCGAGCGAATGCGCGGCCAGCACCACCGGCGCCTGCGCCTGCCGGATCGCCTGGTCGAGCTTCGTCACCCAGGCGTTGCGCAACGGCCGCGACCACAGCCCCAGTTCGACCCGCGCGGTGTCCGGACGCGACTGTTCCCACAAGGTCTGCCAATGCGACGGGCCGGAGCCGTTCAGGCCGGGCACGGTCAGCACCGTCGGCATGCTGGTCGGGAGCGTCGAGAATTGTCCCATCGTCGCTCTCCTGCGCATCGTGGTTCGAAACGTGGAAAGCCGGCCCGTCAGCTTAAGGGGGGATCGGATCCGGGCTGGCTTCCCAACCGCCAACATATTCCTACTCGTTAGATAGGCAATAGATGATCGACCAAGCGATGACGGCTTGCGACGGGCGGAAAGCCGCGCCATGCGGGGCCATGGCAAAACAACGTGCGGACCAGATGCTCGTCGATCGCGGCCTCGCCGAAAGCCGGACGCGCGCGCAGGCGCTCATCATGGCCGGGCTGGTGTTCGTCGGCGATCGCAAGGTCGAGAAGGCCGGGCAGCAGGTCGCCGACGACGTCGCGCTCGACGTGCGCGGGCGCGATCACCCGTGGGTGTCGCGCGGCGGAATCAAGCTGGCGCACGGGCTCGACCGGTTCGGCTGGGACGTGGCGGGCGCGGTGGCGATCGACGTGGGATCATCGACCGGCGGCTTCACCGACGTGTTGCTCACTCGCGGCGCCGAACGGGTCTATGCGGTCGACAGCGGCACCAACCAGCTGGCGTGGAAACTGCGCCAGGACCCGCGCGTCGTCGTTCTGGAGCAACTGAGCGCCCGCCTGCTGACCGACGCCCATATCCCCGAACCCGTCGATCTGGTCGTGTGCGACGCCAGTTTCATCGCCCTGTCGAAGGTGCTGGCGGTGCCGCTGCGTTTCGTGAAGCCCGCCGGCCGCCTGCTAGCACTCATCAAGCCGCAGTTCGAAGCGGGGCGCGAGGAGGTCGGCAAGGGCGGCGTCGTCCGCGATGCAGCCGTTCACGACCGCGTCTGTGCGCAAGTCGCCGCATGGTTGACCACCCTTGGCTGGCAGGTCGAAGGGGTCGATCGCAGCCCGATTACTGGCCCGGAGGGCAATATCGAGTTCCTGATTGCTGCATATGCGCCCGAATCGGGCGGTTTGTCTTGCAATGATGCATCGCACACATCAAGCAATGCGCCCTGAGCGGCGGCGCGACGGGTGCTGCCTGTGCTGGGGGACGGGATGAGCGAGATCGCGTCGAAGTGGCAGTTGCGATCGGGGTTTCTGCGGCGGGCCGTGGTATGCGTGCCTGCCATCCTGCTGCTGGGTTTCACGTCGGGGCAACTGGTCGTCGCGGGGGACGCGAACGGCTGGTACCGGATGCTCGACCTGCCGGCGATCCGGCCGCCGAACTGGGCGTTCCCGGTCGTGTGGACGATCCTCTACCTGATGATGGGCTTCGCGCTGGCGATCGTCCTCAACGCCCGCGGCGCGCGCGGGCGCGGCATCGCCATCGCGCTGTTCGCGGTGCAACTGGCGATGAACCTCGTCTGGTCGCCGCTGTTCTTCGGCGCGCATCAGGTGACGTTGGCGCTGTACCTGATCCTCGCGCTGTTCGCGACGGCGACCGCGACCACCTTCGCCTTTGGTCGTGTCCGGCCGCTCGCGGCGTGGCTGCTGGTGCCGTATCTGGTGTGGCTGGTGATCGCATCGGCACTGAACTGGCAGATCGATCGGCGCAATCCCGATGCCGAAACCCTTGTGCCGCCGGCCCATTCCACCCAAATCGCACTTTAGAGAGGGGCGGGCGTATCCGTCGCCCGACCAACCGGAAGGATTTTCCATGCAGTCCGACAATCGCCTGTTCGACGATTTCGCCAAGTTCGTGAACGGCGCGGCCGGCACCATCGCCGGCATGGCGCGCGAGGGCGAGGCCGCTGCCCGCGAGCGGGCCAAGACCTTTCTCGGCGGCATGGATTTCGTCGGCCGCGACGAGTTCGAGGTCGTGAAGGCGATGGCCGTCGCCGCCCGTGACGAGGCCGACGCGCTGCGCGCCCGGCTCGACGCGCTGGAAGGCAAGGCGACCGCCGCATCGCCGCTCGACCGCGAACCCGCCGACAGCCCGGGTGCCGGCGAAGGCGCGCTCTGAACGCACTGCCCCCCCGTCGCACGCCGTGACGCGTGACGGGGGCGACGCGAGCGACTACAGACGTGGGGATGATATTGGACGAAGTGGAAGAGGACGGCGACGACGCCGTGCCGATCGACACGCTGGAGCGCTATTTCGCGGCGCACGGCTGGAAGCACGAGCGTGACGGCGACGAGATCGTCGCCAATGTGAAGGGCAGCTGGACCGAGTTCGAACTCCGCGCGATCTGGCGCGGGGAGGACGGCGTGCTACAATTCCTCGCGCTGCCCGACGTCCGTGTCGCCGACGAACGCCGCGCCGCGATCTATGAAACGATCGGCCTCATCAACGAACAGCTGTGGATCGGCCATTTCGAACTGTGGTCGTCGAGCGGTATCCTGCTCTATCGCCACGCCGCGATGCTGGGCGAGGAGCCGGTGCTGACGATCGATCAGGCCGAACTGATGATCGACGCCGCGATCGACGAATGCGAACGCTTCTACCCGGTGTTCCAGTTCGTCCTGTGGGGCGGCAAGAGCCCCAAGGAAGCGATCGCCGCGTCGATGATCGAGACGCAGGGCGAGGCATGATGCACCTGCCCGGACCGTTGTGGCTGATCGGCTGCGGCAACATGGGCGGCGCGATGCTGGAACGCTGGGTCGCCGACGGGATCGACCCGGTGGCGGTGACCGTCGTCACCCGCACCCCGCGCGACCTGCCGGCCGGGGTGACCCACGCGACGACGATGCCGCAGGACGGTCCGCCCGCGATCGTCGTGCTGACGATCAAGCCGCAGCAGCTGGACGACATCGCACCCGCCCTCGCGCCGCGTATCGCTGGTGCGCCGCTGCTGGTCTCGATCCTCGCCGGGGTCGACGAAACGGCGCTCGCCGCGCGGTTCGACGTCGCCACCGTCGTTCGCGCCATGCCCAACCTGCCGGTCGCGATCGGGCAGGGGGTGGTGACGCTCCATTCGCACGGCACCGATGCGGCGGCGAAGACGCTCGCCGCCGGGCTGATGGCCCCGCTCGGGCTGGTCGAATGGATCGACGACGCCGCGCTGTTCGACGCGGTCACCGCGCTGTCGGGCTGCGGGCCCGGCTTCGTGTTCCGCTTCATCGACGCGATGGCCGCCGCCGGCACCGCGCTCGGCCTGCCCGCCGATCAGGCGCAGCGCCTTGCCATCGCCACCGTACGGGGATCCGCGACGATGGCCGCCGGCGCCGACGTCTCGCCCGCGATTCTCGCCGACCGTGTCGCCAGCCCCGGCGGCTCGACCCGGCAGGGGCTGAACGTCCTCGACGACGGCGATGCCCTCAAGCGCCTGATGGCCGCCACGCTCGCCGCATCCGAACGCCGCAATGCGGAGATGGCGGCGGCAGCGCGCTAGAATTTGAACCATCTCTTTTGAAACGGGCGTCATCCCAGCGAAGGCTGGGATCTCCCGGTGGTAGCGCGCAGCAGGAGCCGATGGAGACCCAAGCCTTCGCTGGGGTGACGTTTAAAGTCGGATGGATCAAACTCAAGAATCCCGACCGGAACGTCACTCCGGCGAAGGCCGGGGTTTCGGGCGACTTCGGTCCCGCCAAGAGGGATGCCGGCCTTACCGCCCCAGCGCGGCCACCGCCGCCTTGTCGCCGGCCGGGATCAGCCCCTCCAGCACGGCCCAGAAGCCGCTGACCGCATCCTGCCCCGCCCCCGAATAGGCGCGCGACAGCCTGGCGTTGAGCATCTCGTACAGCCGCGCCTCCAGCGCCTGTCCCTCCGCCGTCAGCTTCAGCAAGCGCTGCCGCGCGTCGCGATCGCCCGCACGGCTTTCCACCAGCCCGCGCGCCGACAGGTCGTTCAGCACCCGGCCGAGCGACTGTTTGGTGATCGCGAGCAACCGCAACAGCTCGCTAACCGACAGATCGGGTCGCCGTGCGATGAAGTACAGCGCGCGGTGGTGCGCCCGCCCCAGATTCTGCGCCGCCAGTTCCTCGTCGATCGTCCGCGTCAGGTGGCTGTAACCGAAATAGAGCAGCTCGATTCCCCGCCGGACCTCCGCCTCGCGCAGGAACAGGGCGGAGGCGGCGACGGGTTGGGCGGGTGACAATGGGGCAGTCATGTTGACCATTTGTGCCATCCGTCCTACGCCACCGCAAGCATTCATCCATGAGGACGCCATGACGCAGCCGAGCTTCGCCTTCGAACCACATGCGACCCCGGTCGCGGCGAGCGAGCGGGCCGCGCGGATAGTAAATCCCGGTTTCGGACGCGTCTTCACCGACCATATGGCAACGGTCCGCTGGTCGGACGACAAGGGCTGGCACGATGCGAAGATCACCGCGCGCGCGCCGATCGTCCTGGACCCTGCCGCCGCCGTACTCCACTATGCGCAGGAAATCTTCGAAGGGCTCAAGGCCTATGCGCTGCCCGATGGCGGCGTCGCGCTGTTCCGCCCCGAACAGAATGCCGCGCGCTTCCGCCGTTCGGCGCACCGCCTTGCCATGGCCGAGCTGCCCGAGGACCTGTTCGTCGAATCGTGCCGCGAACTGGTGCTGGCGGAGCGCGACTGGATTCCGGCCGGGGAGGGCAGCGCGCTGTATCTGCGCCCGTTCATGATCGCGAGCGAGACGTTCCTCGGCGTGAAGCCCTCGGCCGAATATCTCTACTGCGTCATCGCCTCGGCGGTAGGCAATTACTGGCCCGGCGGCGCGAGGAGCGTGTCGCTATGGGTATCGAAGGAATTCACCCGTGCGGCCCCCGGCGGCACCGGTGACGCCAAATGCGGCGGCAACTATGCCGCCAGCCTGCTCGCCCAGTCGGAGGCGATCCGGCAGGGTTGCGACCAGGTCGTATTCCTCGACGCGGTCGAGCGCCGCTGGGTCGAGGAACTGGGCGGCATGAACATCTTCTTCGTGTTCGACGACGGCACGATGCTGACCCCGCCGCTGACCGGCACCATCCTGCCCGGCATCACCCGCGATTCGATCCTGACGCTGGCGCGCGACGCCGGGATCACCGTGCGCGAGGAACGCTATTCGATCGATCAGTGGCAGGCCGACGCCGCCAGCGGCCGTCTGGTCGAAGCCTTCGCCTGTGGCACCGCCGCGGTGGTGACGCCGATCGGCAAGGTATCGTCGGCGGACTTCGCGTTCCAGATCGGCGACGGCCAGCCGGGCGAGCGGACACGGGCGTTGCTCAAGCAGCTGACCGACATCCAGCGCGGCCGGAGCAACGATCCGCACGGGTGGTTGCAGCGGATCGGGTGAGGGGGCGAAGCCTTCATTTCCGATATCTCTACCCATCCGTTTGGTTCGAGCGCAGGTTCGAGCCTGTCGAGAACCGAAGTCGAGAACGGGTTGCCCCAAGCGACCCGTTCTCGACCGACGCTTCTCGACCAGCGCAGCGCCTGCCCGGAGCAACAGCCGCAGGCAGGCAGTCGAAGGGGCTACGCAGGACGAACGGACCCATCCAACGTCATCCTGTTTTACCCGACCACCCGCTTGTAATAATGGAACGGCAGGTAACTGGCGACATGCGTCCAGCCCTGTGCCTCTAGCCGCACGGAATCGCTGCCTGTGCCGATCCGGCGGCAATATTCCCACACCCGGTCGCCCGGCCGCAGGATCAGCGTCAGCACGCCCAGCGCGATTAGTTCGTTCCCGCGGCGCCCTTCCTCGGCGAGGATGCGCATCTCGTTGAACGCCGTCGCCCCGGTGCGAACGAAAGTCGCGCCGTCCGCTTCGCCGTCTTCACTGTCGTTCGCCAGCCGCCGGAAGCGCTGCTGCGCCGCCTGCTTGCTGATGCCCAGGGTATCGCCGATCTCGGTCCAGCTCATGTCGGCCCGGCGCGCAGCATCGATCCAGCGGTGCAGGCCCAGCCGGGCTTCGTCGGCCACGACGTGCGCCGCCACGATCGCGTCAGCAAAGTCGGCCTTGCCCTCGCCGGCGAACGCGGGTTGACGATCCGCCGCCCATTCGAGCACGATCGACGCCGTCCGAGACCGCAGCGCCTGTTCTTCCTGTATCTGCATTCGACTCTCCGTCAATGATGATTTGACGATTGGTCAATCCATTATTGACGGCTTACTGTCAACACGGTGTTGACGGTTTATAGCACCTCGAACAATCCCGCAGCCCCCATGCCGCCACCGACGCACATGGTCACCACGACATATTTCGCCCCGCGCCGCTTGCCCTCGATCAGCGCATGGCCGGTCATGCGCGCGCCCGACATGCCATAGGGGTGGCCGATCGCGATCGCCCCGCCATTCACGTTCAGCCGATCGTTCGGGACACCCAGCACGTCCTGGCAATGCAGCACCTGCACCGCGAACGCCTCGTTCAATTCCCACAGTCCGACATCGTCGACGGTCAGGCCGAATCGTTCGAGCAGCCTGGGCACGGCATGGACCGGGCCGATGCCCATCTCGTCGGGCTTCGTACCGGCCACCGCCATGCCGACGTAGCGGCCGAGCGGCTGCAAGCCCCGCGCCGCCGCGACCGACTCCTCCATCACGACGCACGCCGACGACCCGTCCGACAACTGGCTGGCATTGCCCGCGGTGATGACCGCCTGTTCGCCCAGCACGGGCTTGAGCGCCTGCAACCCCTCCAGCGTCGTGTCGGCGCGGTTGCCCTCGTCCTTCGTCAGCGTGACCTCGCGGGTCGATATTTCCTTGGTCGCCTTGTCGACGACGTTCATCGTCGCAGTGACCGGGATCAGTTCCGCGTCGAACCGTCCGGCGGCCTGCGCCGCGGCGGTGCGCTGTTGCGACTGGAGCGCATAGGCGTCCTGCCGCTCGCGGGAGATGCCATAGCGCTGCGCGACGATCTCTGCGGTCTGCAGCATAGGCATGTAGATGTCGGCGTGCATCGCCAGCAGTTCGGGATCGGGCGCGACGCGCATCTGCGGCGTCTGGACGAGACTGATCGATTCCATGCCGCCCGCGACGCAGATGTCCATGCGGTCGTGGACGATCTGCTTGGCGGCGGTTGCGATCGCCATCAGTCCGCTGGCGCATTGCCGGTCGATCGACATGCCGGGCACGGTGATCGGCAGCCCGGCGCGCAGCGCGGCGTTGCGCGCGATGTTGTTCGCCTGATGCCCCTGCTGCATCGCCGCGCCCAGCAGCACGTCGCCGACCTCCGCGCCGTCGATGCCGGCACGTTCGATCGCCGCACGGATCGCATGGGCGGCCAGCGTCGGCGCGGGCAGGTTGTTGAGCGCCCCGCGATAGGCGCGGCCGATGGGGGTACGCGCGGTCGAGACGATAACGGCGGAGCGCATGCCTAAATCCTTGTTCCGGTGAAGATCTGGCTGATCCATTCGGCGATCAGCGCGGGTTTGTCGGTGCCGTCGACCTCGACGGCATACTCGATCGTCTGCTGCCACCGGCCCGGCCGCTTCTCGGCCATCGCCAGCAGGGTGAAGCGTCCGCGGATGCGGCTGCCGGCGCGGACGGGGGACAGGAACCGGGTGCGGTCGCCGCCATAGTTCACGCCCATCAGTGCGCCCGCGATGGCGGGCTGGTCGCTTATCGCCGCCAGCCTCGGCATCAGCGACAGCAGCAGGAATCCGTGCGCGATCGTACCGCCGAACGGCGTGGCGGCGGCGGCCTGCGGATCGACATGGATGAACTGGCGGTCGCCGGTCGCCTCCGCAAAGGCGTCGATCATCGTCTGGGTCAGCACCAGCCAGTCGGAATGCCACACTGTGCCGATCTGCCCGGCCATCTCCTCCGCCGCGATTTCCGCCACGCGCGCATCCTCATCCGTTATGCGAACGGTTGTAGCGCGGACCGGTCCCGCCGCCAAGCATTTCCGGACCGAGAACAGGAAAAACGTTCATCCAGTCACTGATCAGCCAGACCCTATGTTCGAAAAATGCTACGGACGTGCGGGTTACGGATCGACGATCGTCCCGTCCGCCCGCGCGCTCAGGTTTACCTGCGTCGGATAGGCGATCTCGATCCCCTCAGCGGCGAAGCGGCGCAGGATGGCGATGCCGACCGCGGTGCGCCCGTCGTAGAAGGCGGCATAGTCCGCGCCGGTCGAATCGAACAGCAGCTCGAAATCGATGCTCGACGCGCCGAACCCGATCAGCCCGCAGCGCACGAACACCCGTTCCTCGCCTTCGACCACCGCGCGCAGCAGCGCGGGGATGCGGGCGCAGGTCTCGGCATCGGTCTGGTACGTCACGCCGATCACGAATGACGCCCGGCGGTGCGCGCGGCGGGTGTTGTTGGTGATTTCCTTGTCGAGCAGGTTCTTGTTCGAAATGATCCGCTCCTCGCCGGTGACGGAGCGGATGCGCGTCGATTTCAGCCCGATCTCGGCGATCGATCCGTTGGTCTGGTCGTAGCTGACATTGTCGCCGCGGCGGAACGGCTTGTCGAAGATGATCGACAACGCGGCGAACAGGTCGGCGAAGATGCCCTGCGCCGCAAGGCCGATGGCGATGCCGCCGACGCCCAGCCCGGCGACGAGGCCGGTTACGTTCACCCCGAGATTGTCGAGCACGACGATCAGCGCGATCGCGAACAGCGCGAAGGTGACCAGCAGCCGGATCAGCCCCATCGCCGATGCCAGCGCCTCGCCATGATAATGGTCGCTCGCCGTCCGCCGCTCGACCGCGCCCAAAATCACCTCGCGCGCCCAGATCGCCGCTTGGAACACCGCAGCAACGGTGAACAGGAACTCGATCGTCCGGGTTACCATCGGCGGCGCGCTGGTATAGCCGTCGACCAGCTTGGCGGCGAGCATCACCATGAAGAACAGCCCGGTCCGCCCGATCGCGCGCGCGACCACGCTGCCCCATCCGGCGCGGTCGTCCCTCGCCAGCTTCATCCCCCAGCGCCGCACCAGCAGCAGCACCAGCACGATCGCCACGCCGATGCCCAGCGCCACGAGCACCTGCAACCAGTTGTCGGCGATCCACCGCGCGCTGTCCTGCAACAGCAGCCGCGCCTGCGCCTGCGCCTGATCGGTGTTGAAGCTCTTTTCTACCGTCGCGGCGGGCGGTGCGGTGTTGGTAGTCATGTGGTCCTCTCAGGCGGCGGCGGCGACGTCGTCATGCGCCTCCAGCAACGCGATCAGCCCGCGTTCGTGACGGCTGAGATGCCGTGCCGATCGCGGCAGGCGCAGCGTTTCGCGAAACGCGCTCTGCCCGTCCTTCACCAGCGTCACCAGCAGCGGATGGACATAGGATTTTCGCGCGATGGCGGGGGTGTTGCCCAGTGCATCGACGACCGGACCCAGCATCGTCTTCAGGCTGATATCGTCCGCTGCCTCGGCCAGCGAGGTGAAGGCCAGCACGCTCGCGCCCCAGGTCCGGAAATGCTTGGCGGTGAAGTCGTCGCCCATCGCCGCGCGGATATAGGCGTTGACGTCGCTGGAGGTGACCGGATGCGTCTCACCCACATCGTCGATCCAGCGGAACAGGTGCTGCCCGGGCAGGTCCTGGCACTTGCGCACGAAGCTGGCGAGCGAGCGGTCGGTGATCGTCAGCACCCGCATCTTGCCCGACTTCGCGCGATATTGCAGTTTCAGCTTCGTGCCGGTCAGCTTCGCATGGCGCTTGCGCAGCGTCGTCGCGCCGAAGCTCTTGTTCACCCGCGCATAGCCTTCGTTGCCGACGCGCACCCGGCCCAGATCGAGCAGACGTACCACCGCCGCCACCGCGCGTTCGCGGCTGAGCACGCGCCTGGCGAGGTCGCGCTCCACCTGCGCGCGCAGCTTCGGCAACTTGCGTCCGAACGCCGCGCACCGGTCATATTTCGCCGTTTCCTGCGCCTCGCGGAAATCGACGTGATAGCGATATTGCTTGCGGCCCTTTTCGTCCCATCCGATCGCCTGGATATGGCCGGTCGGGTCGGGGCAGAACCATGCGTCGCGGTAGGCGGGGGGCAGGCCGATGCGGTTCAGCCGGTCGATCTCTTCGCGGTCGGTGATCCGGTCGCCATCGGCATCGTAATAGCCCCAGCCGCGCGTCAGCTTGCGCCGGGAAATGCCGGGCGCCTCGCAATCGGAAAACACGCAACCGGCGGGGCAGGGGAGGTCGTCGTCGGCGGCTGGTTCCATCGGGCTGTCCCTGCGATTGACCTGATGAATGTTCGGCTCGTCGCTTCGTTCCGGAACCCGCCCGATGCCGACCGGTTAGGGACCGGACCACGCCCCAGGAGATTACCGATGGCCGACCTCGCCAATGCCCGCGTCCTGATCCTCGCCACCGACGGGTTCGAGGAATCCGAATTGTTCGACCCGCGTCAGGCGCTGCTGGATGCCGGCGCGCAGGTAACGCTCGCCTCGATCGGGACCGATCCGATCCAGGGCGTCGTCAACGACAGCGAAGCGGCGCGCAAGATCACGCCGGACCTGACGCTCGACGATGTCGATACCGAGGAATTCGACATGCTGCTGCTGCCCGGCGGCGTCGGCAATCCCGACAAGCTGCGCATGGAGGAACGCGCGGTGGAGATCGTCAGCGAATTCATGGACGACGGCAAGATCGTCGCCGCGATCTGCCACGCCCCGTGGCTGCTGGTCGAGGCGGACGTCGTCGACGGCCGCCGCCTGACCAGCTGGCCCTCGGTCCGCACCGACCTCGAAAATGCCGGTGCCGACGTGGTCGACGAAGAGGTAGTGATCGACGGCAACCTCATCACCAGCCGCAAGCCCGACGACATCCCAGCCTTTTCGAAAGCGGTGATCGAGGCGCTGCAAAGCGAGCTGGCGGAGGCGTGAGGTGAGGGGGCGGGCTGCGGCGTGCCCCATGCCGTACCCCCGCGAAGGCGGGGGTCCAGGGCAGCAGACGCTATCGTCGCGTTCCGGGCTCTGGACCCCCGCCTGCGCGGGGGTACGTGGCTCGGAGGACAAACGTTAGCCACCACACACGTCATCCCAGCGAAGGCTGGGATCTTCCTGTGATAGCGTGCAGCAGGAGCCGATGGAGACCCCAGCCTTCGCTGGGGTGACGTCTCCATGCGGATGGATCAAACTCTAGCCGCGGGGGGCCCCAGCCTGTGCTGGGGCGACGTTTCCTTCAAAATGCCAGGCCGCCACACGTCACGCCGGGCTTGACCCGGGGTGACGCTTCTTTCTCAACCGTCGCAGGAGAAGCGGGACCCCGGATCAAGTCCGGGGTGACGGCGGTAACGCTACGCCACCGCCACCCGCCTGCGGTCCCCGACCCGGTTCAACCACCCCTGCGCCGGCCGCTCGACCCCGCGATACAGCAGTTCCGACGACGCGATCACCGCGACGACATACAGCGCCAGCACCCAGACCGGCGCATTGGCCGCATCGTCGACCAGCAGCAGCTTGAACACGAACCACAGCAGGAAATGGCCGAGATAGGTCGCATAGCTGATCTCGCCCAGCCGATAGAGCGGCCACCATTCCAGCGGATTGCCGCGCCGGTTCGACGTGATCCCCAGCGCCAGCAACAGGCACGCCAGCGCGGGCGGCAGCGCATAGGCTTCGGGCAGCAGCTTCAATCCCCATGCCGCGACCAGCGCCAGCGCCAGCACGCCGGCGATTGCCGCCACCCCGTCGCGCTGTTGCCATCGCAGCCACAGCGCGCCGATCGCGGTCCCCGCCGCGAACTGGAGCACGCAGCGCGCCACCGCAAAGCGTTGCAGGTCGCTCCCCAGCCCGTCCTGGCCGGCAAAGGGCAGGATGCCGACCAGCAGCACCGCGACGAAGGCGACCAGTACGACGCCCGGCACCCGCCGCCAGTCGAACGCCACCGCCAGCAGCGGGAACAGCAGGTACGCGGCGGACTCGGCGCTGATCGACCATGCCGGGTCGTTCCACGCCAGCGGGTCGGTCATGCCCCAGCTTTGCAGCAGCACGATATGCAGCGGCAATTCGGCGAACGGGAAGCGGTCGATGTTGCGTCCGCTCGCCGCCAGCACCACCGCCAGCAGGACCGCGCATCCCAGCACGAACAGGTGCAGCGGCCAGATGCGCGCCATCCGTTTCCACAGGAACCGTCCGGCGACCGGAAATCCGCCCTCGCCGAACCGCTTGCCCCATGACAGCCAGATCACGAAGCCCGACAGAAGGAAAAAGAAATCGACCGCCAGATACCCCTTGGCGATCGCCGATTCGATCGCCGGATGCATCTCCGCCATCGATCCGCGCAGGTGGAACAGCACCACCCACCATGCGGCGAGGCCGCGCGCGCCGGTCAGCGCCTTCAATTCGTTCATGCCGCTACCGCCCCCTTCTTGCGTCGCTGGATCGGGCTCCATGCCTGTTCGCTCCGCTTGCGCGCCAGATAGGTGTCGAGCCCGATCTGCGCGCCGATCAGCATGAAGACGAACGGCTGGAAGGCGATCGCCACGAAATTCGCGCCGAACAGATAGACCACGTGTCCGTTCTGCAGCGCGGCGGCCAGCGGCACGACCCACGCGTCCTCTTCGCCCGCCTTCGCATAGCGCCGCCGCAGCACTTCCATCCGGAACAGCCCGCCCAGATTGATCGCCAGCCACAGCAACAGCCCCGGATAGCCCTGTTCGCCCAGCATCTCGAAATAGGCCGAATGATAGGCGCGACCGGCATCGACCTCGAGGCTGCGCTCGACCGTCCGGTTGGCGCCTTCGCCGACCACCGCGACCTTTTCATAGCGGATGCGGTTCTGGAGATAGGCGACGAACCCCCCGCCGAACGGATTGTCCTGCACATAGTCCAGCGTCCACATCCACACCGCCAGCCGGGTCGATGCCGACGCATCCGATTGATAGGTGCCGATCGTCTCCATCCGCTGGGTGAAGGCCGACGGCAGGAACGGCACCGCCATCACCGCCGCCGCGCCGGCCATCGCCAGATAGGTCAGCCGCCGCTTCACGTCGCGCAGCATCAGCACGCCGAGCAGGACGATGCACAGCAGGCCGGTCCGCGTCGACGTGCCGACCGGGATCAGCAGGCACGAGAATATCAGGGCATAGCAGAAGGCGCGCACCCGCCAGTCGGGGGCGAACACCGTGCCGAACTTGCTGAACCACAGGATCAGCGGGATGATCGCGATCGCCACGGTCGAGATCGTCGATCCTTCGTACAGCCCGGCATTGTTCGACACCATCAGGTTCAGCTCGCCATAGCCGCCGCCCGATCCCAGCGTCTTGATCCCGCCGACGATGATGATCGACGCCGCCGACAGCACCATGAACAGCAGCAGCGATTCGATGCGCAGCCTGGTCCTGAGCGTCAGCGGCAGGAAGATCGCGAAGGCCAGGGCCTTCCACACCCATTCCCATTTGAACTGTGCCTCGACCGGGAAGTCGGCGGTCTTGGTCGTCCACAGGCAATAGAGCAGCAGCGCCAGCATCAGCCCCTGTCGCGGGGCGAGCCGCGTATCGCGCTTGTCGTCGACCACCGCCCACGCCAGCACCGCCAGCCCGCACGCGATCAGCGAGATCGGGATCGAATTGAGCAGCAGATAGGTCAGCCGCTGCGGCGACACGATGTCGATATAGACATAGGTCAGCACGAACACGAACGGCTTTCGGAAACCGGCCGCGAACAGTGCACCGAGGAAGGCGACGAAGACGAGGTCACGCACCGAAGCGATCCCGCCCCTTGCGCGGGTTGTCGTCGCGCACCCGCTCGTCGTCGAGGTCGCTCCGCCGCAGCAACCGCCATGCCGCGACCAGCATCAGGAGGTGGGTCAGCCCCAGCGAGAAATTGTCGATCATCGGCCGGACCCTTCGCGTACCCCCCAGCGATAACCGACACGGGTTGATGCGACGTTAAGCGCACGGGCGGGCAGGAGCCAAGCGTGGGGTGTTTCCCACGCAACCCGATCGTCATCCCGGCGAAGGCCGGGATCTCCCGGTAATGGCGCGCGCGCCTCGCCGCGAAAGGCCCCGGCCTTCGCCGGGGCGACGCCGGCGAGGATCGGTACTCTACCCCCGCGCGATCCGCAGATACGCATCCAGCACCGACTGGTTCGCGCTGTCCCACCGATATTCCTTGGCGGCATCATGCCCCGCCAGCCCCATGCGCCAGCGCAGATCGGCATCCTCGCACAGTCGCGCGATCGCATCGGCATAGGCGGGCACGTCGCGCGGCGGCACGAGGAAACCGGTGGTGCGGTCCTCGACCATGCCGAACGCGCCGGTCGCCCGCGCGGCGACGACGGGCACGCCGGCCGCCATCGCCTCCAGCGTGACGTTGCCGAACGTCTCGGTGATCGACGGGTTGAAGAACACGTCCATCGACGCGACCGCCCGGCCCAGATCGTCGCCCGCCTGGAACCCGGCGAACACCGCATGCGGCACGCGCTCGGCGAACCAGTCGCGCGCCGGGCCTTCCCCGATCACGAGGATGCGGTGCCTGACGCCGCGACGCTGCAACTCGGTCGCGACCTCCGAAAAGACGTCGAGCCCCTTTTCCAGCACCAGCCGCCCGAGGAAGCTCACCGCCACCTCGTCGTCGCCGATGCCCAGCGACCGGCGCCAGTCGAGGTCGCGCATCGCCGGGCTGAACCGCTGATGGTCGACGCCGCGCGACCAGATGCCGATGGGGGAGCCGACCCCCCATTCGCGCAGCAGGTCGGCCATGCCGCGTCCGGGCACCATCACCTGATCGGCGCGGTTGTAGAACCGCTTCGACAGCGCGACCGCCACGGGTTCGAGAAAGCCGATGCCGTAATATTGCGGATAGGTTTCGAACCGGGTGTGGAGCGAGGCGAGGGTCGCGATCCCCTGCGTCCGGGCCCAGCTGAGCGCGCGGTGGCCGAGGATGTCGGGCGCGCTGACATGGACGACGTTCGGCGCGAACGCGGTCAGGTCGGCACGGGTCTTCGCGGTCAGCCCGCGCGCCAGCTTGTATTCGCCGCGCCCGCCCGGCATCCCGTAGGCGGGCACGCTGACCAGATCGCCGGTCGGGGGAAAGGCGGGCTTGTCGGTCGTCGGCGAATAGACGCGCAGCGCGACGCCATGGTCGAGCAGGTGGCGCGCAAGGCGGTTGAGCGCCTGGTTGGCGCCGTCACGGACATAATTGTAGTTTCCGCTGAACATCGCGACGCGGAGCTGGGAAGGCTTCATTTGCGCGCCATAGCGTCGGAACGCCACGTACGCCACCGGAACGCTGTCGCGGCCAGAGGGTTGACCTCGCCGACGAACAGGAGGCGGCAGGATGAGCGACAGCTACCGGAAGGGCCAGACCGTGAAATGGTCGTGGGGCAACGGCACGGCGGAGGGCAAGGTCGAGGAACGCTTCGACCGCCGCGTGCAGCGCACGATCAAGGGCAGCAAGATCACCAAGAACGGCACGAAGGACAATCCAGCCTATCTGATCGAGCAGGACGACGGCACGAAGGTCCTGAAGCGCGGCAGCGAACTGGACTGATATTCCCCTTTCGTTCCGCATCTGCTACCGGCGGCGGCATGGCCAAACCCCAGAAGCGCTATGTCTGCCAGCAATGCGGATCGGTATCCTCGAAATGGGCGGGGCAGTGCGCCGATTGCGGCGAATGGAACACGCTGGTCGAGGATGCCGGCGCGGTCGTGACGCCGTTTTCGGCGCGCCACAACCTGCAAAGCGGCGGCCGGCCGATCCTGTTGTCGGGTCTCGACACCGCCATCGCGCTGCCCGACCGGCTCAAGACCGACATCGCCGAACTCGACCGCGCACTGGGCGGCGGCTTCGTCGAAGGATCGGCGACGCTGATCGGCGGCGATCCCGGCATCGGCAAGTCGACGCTGCTGCTACAGGCCGCCGCGAAGCTCGCACTGGCCGGCAAGTCGGTCGCCTATGTCTCGGGCGAGGAAGCCGCCGATCAGGTCCGGCTGCGCGCCCGGCGGCTGGGGCTCGGCAATGCACCGGTGCAACTGGCGGCGGCGACCTCGGTGCGCGACATCCTCACCACCTTCGGCGGATCGGCGGCACCCGACCTGCTCATCATCGATTCGATCCAGACGATGCACAGCGACCTGATCGAGGGTGCGCCTGGCACCGTCAGCCAGGTCCGCGCGTCGTCGGGCGAACTGATCCGCTTCGCCAAGGAACGCGGCACCGCGGTCGTGCTGGTTGGGCACGTCACCAAGGACGGCTCGATCGCCGGCCCGCGCGTGCTCGAACACATGGTCGACACGGTGCTGGCGTTCGAAGGCGAGCGCAGCCACCAGTACCGCATCCTGCGCGCGGTCAAGAACCGCTTCGGCGGCACCGACGAGATCGGCGTCTTCGCGATGGAGAGCGAGGGATTGTCCGAAGTTTCAAACCCTTCGTCGCTGTTCCTCACCAGCCGTGACGAGAATGTCACTGGCACCGTCGTCTTCCCCGCGCTGGAGGGGACGCGTCCGGTGCTGGTCGAGGTGCAGGCGCTGACCGTCCGCCTCGCCTCCGGTGCCACGCCCCGCCGCGCGGTCGTCGGGTGGGATTCGGGGCGGCTGGCGATGATCCTCGCGGTGCTGGAGGCGCGCTGCGGCCTCGCCTTCGCCACCGCCGAAGTCTATCTCAACATCGCCGGCGGTTACCGGGTGACCGATCCCGCCGCCGACCTTGCGGTCGCCGCCGCGCTGGTGTCGGCGCTGTCCGAACGCCCCGTTCCCGCCGATGCGATCGTGTTCGGCGAGATCGCGCTGTCGGGCGAGGTCCGCCCGGTGGCGCACGGCGCGCTGCGGCTGAAGGAGGCCGGCAAGCTCGGCTTCGCCCGCGCGCTGGCCCCGGCGAACCAGGCGGAGGGCGGCGCGGTCAAGCTGTCCGGGTTCAAGGATTTGCCGCGGTTCGTCGACTATATGCTCGGCCGGTGAACGATCCCGGGGAGGATTAGCAGCCGCTCGACAATCCCCCCGTCGCCCGGCATAGCCACGCCCATGGGCCTGACCTCGCTCGACATCGCCGTTCTCCTCACCGTCGGCGGCGCGGCGGTGCTCGGCTTCATGCGCGGCTTCGTCACCGAAGTCCTGTCGCTCGGCGCATGGGCGCTGGTCGTGATCGCGCTGAAACTGTTCCACACCCCCGTTGCCGCCGCGCTGGTCGGGCCGACCGGGACCGCGGGCGGCGCGGCGACGCTCGCCTTCGCGCTGATCGCCGGCATCGGCTATTTCGCCGGACGCCTCGTCGCCAACGGCATCGGCCGGCGGACCCGCGCCTCGGTCCTGGGGCCCGTCGACCGCGCCCTCGGCTTCGGCTTCGGCGCGGTGAAGGGGCTGATCCTCGTCAGCCTCGCCTTCCTGCTGCTCCTGCTCGCGGCCGACTTCATCGGTGGCGGGCCGACGCGCCGGCCCGCGTGGATCAAGGACGCCCGCACCTACCCGCTGCTCAACGCCACCAGCACCAGCGTCGTCGACTTCATCGATCGTCGCCGCCGCGGCGAGCCGGTGTTCGGCGAGTAGAAAACGACAGGGGGCGACTCGCCACCGTCACGATCGCGCCCTACATCCCGCGCGTGACCGCAAATCTCTACAACACCGAAATCCTCCGCCTCGCCGCCGAAACCGCGCAGGCCGTCCGCTTGCCCGAGCCCCACGCCTCGGTCGAGAAACGCTCAGCCGTTTGCGGCAGCCGCGTGACCGTCGACATCGCACTCGGCGACGACGGCCGGGTCGCGGCGGTCGGCATGCTGGTGCGCGCGTGTGCGCTGGGACAGGCATCGTCGGCGCTGCTCGCCCGGCAGATCGTCGGCAAGTCACCCGCCGACCTCGCCGCCGCCAGCGACGCGCTGGCCACATGGCTGGCCGGGGAGGGGGATGCGCCCGACTGGTCCGGCCTGACGCTGTTCGAACCGGCGCGTCCGCACAGCGCGCGCCACGCCTCGATCCGCCTCGCCTTCGAGGCCGCTGCCGAAGCCGCGGCGGTCGCCGCCGGCCAGCGAGCCGCCGCCTGATGGAACACGGCACCGCGTCGCTGCTCCATGATTTCGCCCCGTTGCTGGGGGCGGCGCTGGTGTTCGTACTGATCTTCCGCAAGCTCGGGCTGGGCGCCACGCTCGGCTATCTCGTCGCCGGATCGGTCGTCGGGCCGCAGGTGCTGGGCCTTGTCGGCAACGCCGAATCGAAACTGGCCATCGCCGAACTCGGCATTACCCTGCTGCTGTTCCTCGTCGGGCTGGAGCTCAGCCCCTCGCGGCTGTGGCAGATGAAGCGCGACATCTTCGGCCTCGGCCTGTTGCAGGTCGTGCTGTGCGGCGTCGCGATCACCGGCGTCGTCTGGCTGGCGACGCATTTCAGCTGGGCTGCGGCACTGGCGCTGGGCCTGCCGCTGGCGCTGTCGTCGACCGCGCAGGTGCTGCCGATGCTGCAATCGGCCGGGCGCATGAAGACGCCGTTCGGCGAGCGTGCCTTCGCCATCCTGCTGTTCCAGGACCTGTCGATCGTCCCGCTCATCACCATTGTCGCCGCGCTGTCGCGCAACCCGGCCGATGCCGCCGGCCCGCCGGGCTGGCAGCTGGCGCTGTGGACCGTCGGCGCGGTCGTCGGCCTGATCCTCGCCGGCCGCTTCCTGCTACGCCCGCTGTTCCGCCTGATCGGCAATATGGGCGAGCGCGAGATGTTCGTGTTCGCCGGGCTGTTCACCGTCATCGCCAGCGCGGCGGTGATGCAGTCGCTGGGGCTGTCGACCGCGCTGGGCGCGTTCATCGCCGGCGTGATGCTGGCCGACAGCCCGTATCGTCACGAACTGGAGGCCGATGTCGAGCCGTTCCGCTCGATCCTGCTCGGCCTGTTCTTCCTCGCGGTCGGCATGATGCTCGATCTCGGCGCGATCATCGAACGCCCGGTCTTCGTGGTCGGCATGGCGCTGGCGCTGATCGCGACCAAGGGGCTGGTGATCTTCGGCATCGGGCGGTTGTTCGGCATGCCGTGGCGCGGTGCGCTGGCGTTGGGCCTGTTGCTCAGCCAGGGCGGCGAATTCGGTTTCGTCCTGTTCGCGCAGGCGCAGAACGCGCTCTTGATCGCACCCGAGGCGGCCAGCGTCTTCGGCGCGATCGTCACCCTGTCGATGGCGACCACGCCGTTCCTGATGATGGCCACGCGCCGGTTCCGCGCCGATCCCGAGCGGAAAGACGGCATGAAACCCGAAGGCCCCCGGCATGACGGCGCCAGCGCGGTCGTGGTCGGCTATGGCCGCTTCGGACAGACCGTGGCGCAGATGCTGCTGGCGCAAGGGATCAGCGTCACCGTGATCGACCGCGATGTCGAGATGATCGAGATCGCCGGCAGTTTCGGGATGAAGGTCTATTATGGCGACGGCACGCGCATCGACCTGCTGCGCCTTGCCGGTGCGCAGGATGCCGAATTGCTGCTTTTCTGCACCGACGGCGATCCGTTCGACGCCGCCACGATCGACGCGATCCATCAGGCGTTTCCCGCGCCCGGCATCTTCGTGCGTGCCTATGACCGCCGCGCCGTCATCAAGCTGGTCGACGCGCCGGTGCTGGGCGTGTTCCGCGAAGTACTCGACTCCGCCGTCACCATGGCCCGCGCGGCGATGGTCAGCGTCGGCGTCGACGATGGCGAGATCGACCGGACCGAGGACCTGTATCGCAAGACCGACGCGAAGCGCCTGCTGCAACAGTCGGAAACCGGCGACCTGAAACAGGGGCGCGAGATGATCTTCACCCATGCCCGTGTCAGCGCGGCGTCCGGCACGGTGGCGGACGAGGGTTGATGGAGAGGATGGCATGAAGGGTCGGCCGTTGCGTGAGCGACTGGGCTTCGCGATCGCGGGGCTGCGTGTCGGCTGGCGTCGTGAGGCCAGCTTCCGCACCCATCTCGCCTTCGCTGCGGCGGCGATTGTTGCCCTGCTGGCCCTGCGGCCGGCACCGTCGTGGTGGGCACTGGTCGCCGTGACCATTGCGTTGGTTTTGGCACTCGAACTGCTGAACGCTGCGCTGGAAGGCGTAATCGACTTGTTGCATCCCGGCTATCATGCCGAGATTGGGGCCGTAAAGGATATGCTGGCAGGTGCCGTGCTGATCGCTGCGATTGCTGCGCTGCTGGTCGCCACGGCGATGGTCGTTGATACTCTGGAGTTGTTGTCATGAACCTCCTGCTCCTCGCCGCTGCGCTGTCCGGCGCCATGGCCGTCGCCGCCGGTGCGTTCGGGGCGCATGGCGCGTCCGGTCCGGCGGTCGAGTGGTTCAAGACCGGCGGCCAGTATCAGCTCGCCCATGCAATCGCTGCGATGGTCGCGCTGAACCTCGGCGCGCGCGGACCCGGCTGGCTGTTCGTCGCCGGCGGCCTGTTGTTCGGCGGATCGCTTTACGCGATGGCGCTGGGCGGGCCGCGGGGGGTGCTGGGGCCAATCACCCCGCTCGGCGGACTGGCGATGATCGTCGGCTGGCTCTGGCTCGGCTGGATCGCGCTGCGGCGGTAGCGGCGGGGGCGTACGAACCACTTTCCTACACCCCGGCTCCCGCCTACCCTCGCCAGCGCTCTTTCTCCGGTAAACCGCTCACACCACGATGCCGTACGTCAGGAACCGCGCATCGCGTTCCCATCCGGCACGCACGTACAGCGCGTGCGCGGCACTGTTGTCGACCGCGGTCTGCAACGTCATCCGCGTCGCGCCGCTTGCCCGCGCATGGTCGCACGCCGCTTGCAGCAATGCTTCCCCCACGCCGCCGCAGCGGACCTCGGGCCGGACGAACAGGTCGTTCAGGATCATCGTCGGCGCCATCCGCACCGACGAGAAACACGGATAGAGCTGCGCGAACCCCGCATCGTCCGCCGCCAGCAGGATCACCGACTGGTCGCGCTCCAGCCGTTCGGTCAGGAACCGCCGCGCGCCGTCGGGATCGCTGCCCATATCATAGAACTGGCGATACGCATCGAACAGCGGCACGATGCGATCGATATCGTCCAGCGTCGCACGGCGGATGGTCACCATGGCTTTCCTCGTTCACGACCGCGCGGTGTCAACATCCGCGCGGCGATGGAAATGACGTTCACCCGACGAGCCACGCGATATCAAACGGTTGCGCGAAACCCGCCGCCCGACACCATAACCCGGCGACCTTAACGTAGCGCAACCTTCGCCAACTTCCGCGCTATTGTCCGAAGCGCACCTTCGCCGCCTGCGCCACGGCCTCGCGTGCCGCCGCCAGCAGCGCGCCGGCCTTCGCCTCGCACTCGCGCTGTTCGGACGCGGGATCGCTGTCGGCGACGATGCCCGCGCCCGACTGGACATGCATCATCCCGTCCTTGACCACCGCGGTCCGCAGCACGATGCACGAATCCATCGACCCGTCGGGACTGAAATAGCCGACCCCGCCGGCATAGGCACCGCGGCGTTCCTGCTCCAGTTCGGCGATGATCTGGCACGCGCGCACCTTGGGCGCGCCCGACACGGTGCCCGCCGGGAACCCGGCGAACAGCGCATCCAGCGCATCGGCATCGTCGCGCAGGGTGCCGACGACGTTCGATACGATGTGCATCACATGGCTGTAGAATTCGACCATGTAGCTGTCGGTCACCCGCACGCTGCCGGTCGACGCGACCCGACCGACATCGTTGCGGCCAAGGTCGAGCAGCATCAGATGCTCGGCGCGCTCCTTGGGATCGGCCAGCAGGCTGGTCCGGTTCGCCGTGTCCTCCGCCGCGGTGGCGCCGCGCGGCCGCGTGCCGGCGATCGGCCGGATCGTGACCTCGCCGTCGCGCAGCCGGACGAGGATTTCCGGGCTCGACCCGGTGAGCGCAAAGCCCGGCAGGTCGAGGTGATAGAGGAACGGCGACGGATTGATCCGCCTGAGCGCTCGGTACAGCTCGAACGGTTCGAGCGGGAAGGGCGTGGTGAAGCGCTGCGCCAGCACCACCTGAAAGATGTCGCCCGCCGCGATATATTCCTTCGCCGCCGCGACCATGTCGCCATAGCGCCCGGCGGGGAGCGTCGGCGTCAGCACCGGCTCGGGCAGGTCGTTGCGCCGCACCGCCGGGGGCAGGATCGCGGCATCCAGCGCCGCCGCCGTCGCCTCGATCCGCTCCGCCGCCGCATCGACGCTGCCGTCCGGCCACACCGGCGCGACGACGAACAGCGTGTCGGACAGCCGGTCGAACACCAGCAGCACCGTCGGCCGCACGAACATCATGTCGGGCAGGCCCAGCGGATCGTTCGCCGCCTGCGGCAGGTGTTCGACCAGCCCGACCGTTTCATAGCCGAAATAGCCGACCAGACAGGCAAGCGCGCGGGGCAGGGGGGCGGGCACGTCCATCCGGCACTGTGCGACCAGCGTGCGCAGCGCCGCCAGCGTCGGCTCGCCGCAATCGGCAAAGGCGTCGCGATCGGTCAGCCAGCGGTCGTTGATCGTCGCCCGGTGGCCTTCGGCCCGGAAGACGAGGTCGGGAGCCAGCCCGAGCAGGCTGTAGCGTCCGCGCACCGACCCGCCCTCGACCGATTCGAGCAGGAAGTCGCCGCGGCCCGGCTGCATCAGCTTGAGCGCGGCGGCGACCGGCGTTTCGGTATCGGCGACCCGCGTCGCCCACAGCAGCGCCGGGCGCCCGTCCGCCAGCGCGGCACGGGCGGCGGCGAGCCCCTCTACGCCGGTCATTGCGCGGCAGCGGGAGCGGCGCCGCCGACCAGTTCGTTGCGGACCCGGTTGATCGCCTGCTCGTTACGCTGCACGCCGACCTGCCGGCGCACCGCCTCGACGAACTGCTCCGCATATTCGTTGCCGGTCAGTCGGCCCAGCTCGCGGCCGACACCGGTGATCGCCGCCTTGTCGTTCGCGGCGTTCCCGCGCTGGATGTTGTCCAGATAGACCAGCAGCCAGCCTTCGCCATTGGGCGCCGCCGTCAGCCGCGCCTTCCTGGGCGCCATCGAGAACATCAGCGACAAGGCCGGCGGCACCTGCGGACCCAGCTGGGCCAGCTGCGCACGCGACGCCGTCACCGGCCGCGGGGCGGGCAGCCGCAAGCCCGCCTGCGCGACCGCGGTGCCAAGCGGCATGCCGCCATTCACCTTGTTCAGGATCTGCTGCGCCACCGCCCGCGCCGCCTTCAGCGCCTGGTCCTGACGATATTGCCCGGCGACCTGATCGCGGATTTCAGCCAGCGGGCGCGGCGCGGCGCGGGTGACGTCGCCGGTCGCGACCAGTGCGAAGGTGCCGTCGGCCGCCGTCTGCACGATCTGCGGCGCGTCGCCCGCTTCCGATGCGAACCCGGCCTCGATGATCGGCGCGAGCCTGGGGTCGGGCTGGGCCGGCCTCATCGGGTCGATGCCTTGCGCGGTGACCGGCGGCGTCGCCTGCGCGCTGAGCCTGGCGTCGGCGACGATCTCGTCGAACGTCGCGCCATCGGTGATGCCGCCGTCGATCTTCTCCTGGATCGCGCCCAGCGCCGTCGCGCCCTTGGTCTTGCTCAGCTCGGCGACCAGTTCCGGGCGCGCCTGTTCCAGCGTCTTGCCCGGCACCTGCGTCACCGCGTCGACCTTCAGCACGACGAAGCCCAGCGGCGAGCGTACCGGGCCGACCACGGCACCCTGTTGCGCGGCAAACGCCGCGTCGGCGACGGCGGGCGACGTCCTGCCCGCCAGCTGTCCGCGGGTCTGCCCGGCAAGGGTCGTCGCCTCCAGCCCGATCGCACCGGCGGCAGCGCCCGGCGCCTGTCCGCCGCGCACCGCCTGCGCCAGCTTCGTCGCCGCCGCCTGATCGGCGACCACGACCTGTGTCACGCTGCGCGTCTGCGACGGGGCGAAGCGGGCGGCATTGGCCCTGTAGGCGGCCTGCACCTCGGCATCGCTGGGCGCCGCCTGCGCGGTGACGCTGGCGGGGGTGACGATCGCATAGCGGATCACGCGGCGCTCCGGCACGGTGTAGCGCGCACGGTTGGCGGTGTAATAGGCCTGCAGCTGCTGGTCGGTCGGTGCGGCCGGCGCGGGGAAGGCACCGGTCGGCACGATCGCCACCTGTCCGGTGCGCGCTTCCTTCGCCAGCGACGCATAGGGCAGCGCCAGCTGCTGCGGCAGGAAGCTGCTCTCGATCGTCCGCTCCAGCATCAGCCGGGTCAGCGTCGCGCGGCGGATGTCGTCGCGCAGCTGCTGCGGTGTGATGCGGGCACGCGACAGCGTTTGTTCGAACGTCTGCTGGTGGAACTTGCCGTCCAGCCCCTGGAACGCGGGCAGGCTGGCGATCTGTCCGTCGACGTAGCGATCGGACACGACCAGCCCGTGCTCCTGCGCGAACTGGCGCAGCGCGGCATCGGAAATGGCGCGGTTCAGCGAGCCTTCGAATCCGCCGCGCGCGATATATTGCGCGGTGTCGAGGCCGGGCTGGCGCTGCGCCGCCTGCTGCACGTCGCCGCGAATCCGTTCGGTCAGCGCGGTGTCGGTGATCTTGTCGTCGCCGACCGTCGCGATGGCCGCGCCGCTGCCGCCCATCGACGCCGGGCGCAGGCCGTTGAGATCGGCCACCGCGAAGCCGATGGCGATCACCGCCAGCAGCAGCAGGCCGACGAAGATGCCGACCTTCGACTTGGTCATGCGCCTGAAGAAACCGAGCATCCGTGCAACCGATCGAAAGGAATGGGAGGATGCCGCTTTAGAAGGCGGTTGCCGCCGCTTCAAGGTTGCGCGAAACGCCAGAGCCGCTATCGGCTGTAGAACATGTAAAACGCCGGGGAGCCATCGGTATGAGTCGTCGCAAGCTGGTCGCGGGTAACTGGAAGATGCACGGGCTGCGCGGACAGCTGGCGGAGATCGAGGCGATCGACGCCGCCGCCGCCGCTGCGCCGAAGGTCGACGTCGCGCTGTGCGTGCCCGCGACGCTGGTCCATCATGCCGCCGCCGTCGCAAAGGTGCTGCGGATCGGGGGGCAGGACGTCCACGCCAACGATCGCGGGGCGCACACCGGCTGCGTGTCGGCCGAGATGCTGGCGGAGGCCGGTGCGACGATCGTCATCGTCGGCCACAGCGAACGCCGCGCCGACCAGAACGAAACCAGCCACGACGCGTGGGCCAAGGCGGCGGCGGCGCGCCGACAGGGGCTGGACGTCATCCTGTGCTGCGGCGAGACCGAGGCCGAGCGCGACGCCGGACGTGCCGAGCGCGTGGTGCAGGCGCAGATCGAGAAGTCGGTACCCGAGGGGGCGAGCGGCGACTGGTTCACCCTTGCCTATGAACCGCGCTGGGCGATCGGCACCGGCCGCACCCCGTCGCCGGACGAGATCGCGCAGGTCCACGCGATCGCCCGCGCCAAGCTGCGCCAGATGGTGGGCGACGCCGCCGACGGCATCCGCATCCTCTATGGCGGATCGGTCACCGGCGCCAACGCCGCGACGATCTTGGCGATCGACGACGTCGATGGCGCGCTGGTCGGCGGCGCGAGCCTGACCGCGGACAAGTTCGTGCCGATCATCGAGGCGGCAGCGACGCTGTAATCGGGCGTTCGGCCTTCCGTCGGTCGACCACCTTGCCGATTGAAGCGCCTGCCGCTGCCCGTGACCCCGGAACTGTTCGAGACCTCTGCGAAAGTCTTCAATCCGTACCCCGGCGCAGGCGGGGGGCAGAGCCAGGTATAACAACGGCTTGCGCTCGTGACCCTGGACCCCCGCCTGCGCGGGGGTACGCGAGAAGGCGAGGAATCGAGACTTTCGCAGAGGTTTCGACGCGAAGTCCGGGGGAACGGGGTCGCCGCCCCGGTCGCCGACCTTCGGCCCGCGCCAACGGTCGCAGCGGGGATTGCGCCGGCAACGAACCGGCGTCAGCATGCGTTCAGGCAGTCGATGCTATCGACGGCATCGACCATTCATCGCGGGACCCCGACCATGCGCCTGTTCACCCTGTTGTCCGTCATGCTCCTCGCCGGCAGCGCGATTCCGGTCGGCGCACAGGATCGCGCCGCGCAGCGTGCGGCGGCCGGAGAGGCGGCGCTGTCGCGTATCACCGCGGGGCGGACCAGCGACCGGCCGGTCGACTGCATCAACCTGCGCAACATCCGATCGAGCGAGATCGTCGAGGACACGGCGATCGTCTATCGGATGAACAACGGCACGCTGTACGTCAACCGGCCGGCGGGCGGCGGGCTGCTCGACCGCGACGACATTCTGGTCACGCGGACCATCGGCACGCAGCTGTGCCGGATCGACATCGTGAATCTGGTCGATCGCAATTCGCGGATGTTCAGCGGGTCGCTGTCGCTCGGCGATTTCGTCCCGTACTCGCGACTGCCGCGCAACCGCGACTGATCCTCTTGCGCACGCCGCGCGCTTGGCCCATATGGCGCGCGGGAGTCGGGCGGACGATGCCGTCGCCAACCCGGTCAGGTCCGGAAGGAAGCAGCCGCAACGATTTCGCAGCGGGTCGTCCGGCTCCCACCCTCAACGCGGCGCGGCAAGTTCCAGCGCGCGACCCATCAGTCCGGTGAACCGCAGCGTGTCGACGTCCCTTGCCGGATCGTTGACCCCGCCCGCCAGCGCATGCCACGTCCCGTCCTTGCCCTGTAGCAGGAACGCCATCGTCAGCACGCCGGGCTCCGAACCGCCCTTGTAGCCGACATAGCGCCAGCCGCCGGTCGCATCGGGCAAGCCTGGGTTCTTCGACAGGATCGCGCGCAGATCGGCACCCGCCGCCCCGTCCATATGCCGGCGCAGCCAGTCCAGCGCACGGATCAGGTCGTTCGGGCTGGCGAACCATTCCAGTTCGGCGATGCGCAGCGGCGTGCCGTTCTGAAACAACGTCGCGGGTATCGCGGCGATCGGGGTATCGCGGACCGTCCCGTCGAGGAACGCGCGTCGCGCCGCCGGCGGCAGCGCCAGATACCGCGCGCCCAGCGCGCCGCCGTCCACGCCCTTCAGCTTGAACAATTCCAGCGCTCCCAGAAACGGGACGTTGCGCGGTGCCCCGTCGGTGAAACCGACGACGGGCAGCATCGCCTCGACCTTTTGCCGCCCGAGATGGAACAGCAGGATGTCGGTCGCGCTGTTGTCGCTGACCGAGATCATCCGCTCCGCCAGCGCGCGAAGCGGGATGCGCGTGCCCTTTGGCTGTTGCGCATAGCCCCCGCCGGGCAGCGCCGACCCGTCCAGCGTCACGACATCGCTCCACTTGCGCTCCCCCGCCTCGATCGAGCGGACGAGTTCGGCGAGGATGACGAGCTTGAACGCAGAGCCGATCGCGATCGGGGTCGTCGCTGCCCGCGACGCCGATAGCTTCGGCGCGGCATCGCCCAGTCGCGCCAGCGCGAACACGGTGGTTCCCGGCAGCGTCGCCAGCTGTTCGATCACCCCGTCGATCGTCGCCGCGCGGGGGCCGCGGGGTTCGGCGCCTTTGAACAGCAATCCGGTGATCTGGTACGGCGCGTCCCCGGCGATCACGATATCCGCGTTCATGACACCGCGTTCGAAGCCGATCTTCAACGTGGCGTGCAGCGGGTTCGTGGGCTCCAGTTGTTCGATCCGCGTCGGCTGGCCGAGCGCGGCGATGACCTGTGCGGTCAGCCTGTCGAACTGCGCCTTGGGTATCGCCGCGCGGAACGACGGGGCGAACAAGGTCTCATACTCGCCGGTGCCGCGCAGCAGGGCGACCAGCGCATCCGATTGTCGGACGATCATCGGCGTGGGGGTGGTAACCGACGTCACCGCTGCCGGCGGTGGCGTGGCAGGCGCCGCCGCCTGCAACATCAAGGCGATCATGCCCGTCGCGATACCCATTCCATATCCCCCTCGATCCCGTGCAAGATCATGGAAGGCGGGGCGAAAAGGGTCAATCGGCGATCAGGCGTCGATCACCTCGTCGTCCAGCCGCGCCGCATTTTCCTGGATGAAGGCGAAGCGGTGCGCCGGGTTGGTTCCCATCAGCCGGTCGACCAGATCCTTCACCGCCGCACGCTCCTCATATTCCTGCGGCAGGGTGATGCGGATCATGCTGCGGGTTTTTGGGTCCATCGTCGTTTCGCGCAGCTGGCCGGGGTTCATCTCGCCCAGCCCCTTGAAGCGGCCGACCTCGACCTTCTTGCCCTTGAACGCGGTGCGTTCCAGCTCGGCGCGGTGGGCGTCGTCGCGCGCATAAAGCGACTTGGCACCGACGGTCAGGCGATAGAGCGGCGGCTGCGCCAGATACAGGTGCCCGCGCCGGACGATGTCGGGCATCTCCTGAAAGAAGAACGTCATCAGCAGCGTGGCGATATGCGCGCCGTCGACATCGGCGTCGGTCATGATGACGATGCGTTCGTAGCGCAGCGCGTCGGGCTGGCAGTCCTTGCGCGTGCCGCACCCCATGGCGAGGACCAGGTCAGCGATCTCCTGATTGGCCAGGATCTTGGCACTGGTCGCCGAGGCGACGTTCAGAATCTTGCCGCGGATCGGCAGGATTGCCTGCGTCTTGCGGTCGCGCGCCTGCTTGGCCGAACCGCCCGCCGAATCGCCCTCGACGATGAACAGTTCGGTGCCGGCGGGATCGTCGGAGGCGCAGTCGGTCAGCTTGCCGGGCAGGCGCAGCTTGCGCGACGAGGTGGCGGTCTTGCGCTTGACCTCGCGCTCGGCCTTGCGGCGCAGGCGTTCGTCCATCCGGTCCAGCACCAGCCCGAGCAGCGCCTTGCCCCGCTCCATATTGTGGCTGAGGAAATGGTCGAAATGGTCGCGCACCGCCTTTTCGACGAGACTGGCGGCCTCGACGCTGGTCAGGCGGTCCTTGGTCTGGCTCTGGAACTGCGGGTCGCGGATGAAGACCGACAGCATCAGCTCGCACCCGACGGTGACGTCGTCGGCGGACATGTCCTTCGCGCGCTTGTTGCCGACCAGATCGGCGAAGCCGCGCAGGCCCCGGACCAGCGCCTGCCGCAACCCCTGTTCGTGCGTGCCGCCATCGGGGGTAGGGATGGTGTTGCAGTAATAGCTGTAGCTGCCGTCGCTCCACAGCGGCCATGCCACCGCCCATTCGACGCGGCCCTGATCCCCCGGAAAGTCCTGCGTGCCGGTGAAGAAATCGGCGGTGGCGCATTCGCGGCCGCCGATCTGTTCGCGCAAATGGTCGGCAAGGCCGCCGGGGAACTGGAACACCGCTTCGGCGGGGACGTCGCTGCCCTCGACCAGTTCGGGCGCGCATTTCCAGCGGATCTCGACGCCGGCGAACAGATAGGCCTTCGATCGCACCAGCTTGTGCAGGCGCGCCGGCTTGAACTGGAGATCCGCGAATATCTCCGCGTCGGGGGTGAACGCGACCAGCGTGCCGCGCCGGTTGGGGGCGGCGCCGACATGTTCGAGCGGGCCGATCGTCTGCCCCTGCGAGAAACGCTGGCGATACAGTTGCCGGTCGCGCGCGACCTCGACCACCGTATCGACCGACAACGCGTTGACGACCGAGATGCCGACGCCGTGCAGGCCGCCCGACGTCGCATAGGCCTTCCCCGCGAACTTGCCGCCCGAATGGAGCGTCGACAGGATGACCTCCAGCGCCGACTTGTCGGGAAATTTCGGGTGCGGATCGACCGGAATGCCGCGGCCATTGTCGATGATGGTCAGGCGGTTGCCGACGTCCAGCTGCACCTCGATCCGGGTCGCATGGCCGGCGACCGCCTCGTCCATCGCGTTGTCGAGCACCTCGGCGGCAAGGTGGTGCAGCGCGCGCTCGTCGGTGCCGCCGATATACATGCCCGGCCGGCGACGCACCGGCTCCAGCCCCTCCAGCACTTCGATCGACGATGCGTCATAGGCGGGCGTGGCGGGGATATTCGCTTCGAACAGATTGTCGGCCATGCCCGCGCTATAGAACGAAACGGGACTGTCCGCAAAGCACGCGACGCGGGGCCGGCCTCGCCGGATTCCTGGCCGATGCCAAAATTTATGCTGCATCGCGGAGCGCTCACGGCGCTCGCCCGTTCGACCCGGCAACAACGGTGGAAGGTGTATCGTATGCGGTTGCGGGTGCTGGCGGCGATGGCGACGAGCATGGTGGCGACCTCGTCCTTCGCGCAGGACCGGATGTGGCGCGGGGGCTATGCCGGGATCAGCGCCGGGCTCGATTTCGCACACGAGGAACGCGAGGCGCCGTTGCAGCGCGATACCGACCTCGACGGCATTTTCGCCGACACCGGCCGGACGACGTTCGCCGCCATGGCGTGCAGCGGCCGCACGGCATCCGCGCCCGTCGGCTGCCGGCGCGACAGCGAGCGCTCCGGCTATGGCGGGCATGTGGGGTACGATCTCCAGTTCGGCGATGTCGTGGTCGGCGCGGTGGGCGAATTCGGCCGCAGCAATATCGGCGAGCGGAACGCCGGGAACGACCGGGCGGCGCTGCGCCAGCGTATCGTGCGGTCGATGGACTGGAGTACGCAGGGGCGGCTGCGTGCCGGCTATGCGCTGGGCGACACGCTGCCCTACGTCACCGGGGGTGCGGCCATGGCCCGGATCGATCGCGGGCCGGCGACGGATCGGGCGGGCGATCATGACCGGAGCAATGGCTGGGGCTGGACCGCGGGGGCCGGGCTCGATCAACGGGTGTCGGAGCGGTTCTCGATCGGCCTGCTCTATACCTTCACCAGCGTGACCGACCGGTCGCGTTCCGCGGGCGAGCGTCTTCCGCTTGCCGACGTAACCCCCGGCGATCGCCGGTTCGACTGGCACAGCGCGCGCGTCCGGGCGAACTTCCGCTTCTGACGCACCGACGAAAAAGCCGCCCCGTCGCGAACGGAGCGGCTTCGGACATCAGCGGACGCGCGGGCCGCCATAGGGGAGCGGCGGCGGCGGGCGCCGGTCGCGGCGCGGCAACTGCGCCTGATAGGCATGGCCGCAATGGTCGACGCAATAGGGGAAACCGGGGTTCACCTTGTCGCCGCAGAAATGGAAATCGGGTTCGCCCGGATGGCCGATCGGCCATTTGCAGATGCGGTCGTTCAGGTCGAGCAACGTGGTCTTGCCCGCGATCGCATCGCTCGGCCGTGCCGGCACGAGGCGGCGCGGCGGGGCGGGGGTCAGCGGGGCGCTCTGTTCGCCGGGGTTCTGGCGCAGGAAGCCACCGGGGCCGACCGAGCGCATCACCGGTTCGGCACGACGCGGCGCTGCAACCGGGGCGTCTTCCTCTTCCTCGTCGTCCTCAACCGCGTCGGCCTGTTCTTCCTCGGGCAACGGGGTGAAGGGATCGTCCTCGACCGGCGCGGCTGCAACCGGTTCGGGGGCAGGCGCAGGTTCGGGGGCCGGCTTTGGCGCGGGCGGCGGCGGCGGTGGTGCGGCGACGACCGGCGCGGGTTCGGGTGCTGCGGGCTTCGGCGCGGGTGCTGCCGCCTTGGCCGCATCGTTCGACCGCACCGGCGACGGACGCGATTGCAGGCCCAGGCGATGCGCCTTGCCGATCACCGCGTTGCGGCTGATCCCGCCCAGTTCCTCGGCGATCTGGCTGGCGGTCATCCCCGATTCCCACATCTTGGCCAGCGTCGCGATGCGTTCTTCGGTCCAGCTCATGCCCGTCTTCGTCCTTCAATTCGCCCGTGCGCGCCGCGACCATCGTCCTTGCCGCCGCGCGCGCCAGCGATTAGGCGACACAGCCATGCAGGAACAATCCCCGTTACGCGCGAAAATCACTATCGCCGACCCCGGCGTACCGGTCATCCGGAACGTGAACTGGGGTGGACTGCGCACGCTCTATATCAAGGAGGTGCGCCGGTTCTTCAAGGTGCAGCTGCAGACGATCTGGGCGCCGGCGGTCACGACGCTGCTGTTCCTCGTCATCTTTTCGGTGGCGATGGGCGGGGCGGGGCGCACCGTGCTGGGCGTGCCGTTCCCCGATTTCGTGGCGCCGGGGCTGATCGCGATGGCGATGCTCAACAACGCCTTCGCCAATTCCAGCTTCGCGCTGCTGGTCGGCAAGATCCAGGGAACGGTGGTCGATTACCTGATGCCGCCGCTGTCGACCGGCGAGCTGCTGGCCGCGCTGGTCGGCGGGGCGGTGACGCGCGCGTTCCTCGTTGGCATCGTGCTGTGGGGGGCAATGCTGCTCTATCCCGGCGTCCATGTCATGCCGCGCCATCCCGGCGCCGTCTTGTGGTTCGGACTGTTCGGATCGACCTTCCTCGCGCTGGCCGGCGTCATGACGTCGATCTGGGCGGAAAAGTTCGACCATGCGGCCGCGATCACCAATTTCGTGATCGGCCCGCTGACGCTGCTGTCGGGCACCTTCTATTCGGTCGAGGCGCTGACCCCGCTGTTCCGGTCGATCAGCCACCTTAACCCGTTCTTCTACATCATCTCCGGCTTCCGCTACGGCTTCCTAGAACGCGCCGATTCGCCGGTGCTGGTGGGCGGCGCCGTCATCCTCGCGGCCGACATCGCGATGGCGATCGGCTGCTATGCGCTGCTGCGCTCGGGATGGAAGCTCAAGAATTGACGGCACGGCATCGGGGGCGGTACAGCGCCGCTCCGGGCGGCCCGCTTGGCCGCCCGTTTGCGTTTTGAACGCCGTTATTTCTCAAAGGAGCAGTTCGATGACGACCCCCGCGCTCATGCCCGTCTATCCACGGTGCGGCGTGCGTCCGGTCCGAGGCGAGGGCTGCTACCTGTATGGTGAGGACGGCACGCAGTATCTCGACTTCGCCGCCGGCATCGCCGTGAATGCGCTGGGCCATGGCCATCCGCACCTGACCAGGGCGATCCAGGAACAGGCCGCGACGCTGATGCATGTCAGCAACCTGTACGGTAGCCCGCAGGGCGAGGCGCTGGCGCAGCGGATCGTCGACAACAGCTTTGCCGACACGGTGTTCTTCACCAATTCGGGTGCCGAGGCGGTCGAATGCGCGATCAAGACCGCGCGCCGCTACCATTTTGCCAACGGCAATCCGCAGCGGCACACGCTCATCACCTTCAACCAGGCGTTCCACGGGCGGACGCTCGGCACGATCTCGGCCACCAATCAGGCCAAGATGCGCGACGGGTTCGAACCGCTGCTGCCCGGGTTCAGATATGCCGAGTTCAACGACCTCGACGGCGCGCTGGCGCTGATCGACGACAGCACCGCCGGGTTCCTGGTCGAACCGGTGCAGGGCGAGGGCGGCCTGCGCACCGCGACGCCCGAGTTCCTGACGGGCCTGCGCAAGGCGTGCGACGAACGCGGCCTGTTGCTGGTGCTCGACGAGGTCCAGTGCGGCTATGGCCGGACCGGCACGCTGTTCGCGCACGAACAATATGGCGTGACGCCCGATATCGTCGCGGCGGCAAAGGGCATCGGCGGCGGCTTTCCGTTCGGTGCGTGCCTCGCCACCGGGGAAGCGGCCAAGGGCATGGTGTTCGGCACCCACGGATCGACCTATGGCGGCAATCCGCTGGCGATGGCGGCGGGGCAGGCGGTGCTCGATGTGATGCTCGAACCCGCGTTCTTCGCCCATGTGAAGGCGATGGGCGACCGGCTGCGTTCCAGCCTCGAACAGATGATCCCGAACCACGACCATCTTTTTCAGGAAGTACGCGGCATGGGGCTGATGCTTGGGCTCAAGCTCAAGTCGGACAGCCGCCGCTTCGTCGCCCATCTGCGCGACCAGCATCAGCTGCTGACGGTTGCGGCGGGCGACAACGTCGTCCGCGTCCTGCCGCCGCTGGTGATCGACGAAAGCCATATCGCGCAAGCGGTGGAGAAGCTGTCGGCCGCCGCGCGGGTCTACGTGCCGGTCGCCGACGATTGATAGAAACTCCTCCCCGGTACGGGGAGGGGGACCATGCAAAGCATGGTGGAGGGGGATTGCCCCGAAGCGCGGCGTTGGTGGAGAACCCCCTCCACCGTCCTGCGGACGGTCCCCCTCCCCGTGAAGGGGAGGATTTACCCACAATGCGCCATTTCCTCGATCTCGCCTCGGCCGGTGCCGACGGCATCGCCGCCATCCTCAACGACGCGCTCGACGCGAAGGCCGCGCGGAAGGGTTGGCCGAAGGGCCGCGCCGATGCCGATGCGTCGCTCGCCGGCCATACGCTGGCCTGCGTGTTCGAGAAATCGTCGACCCGTACCCGCGTCTCGTTCGACATGGCGATGCGTCAGCTGGGTGGATCGGCGCTGGTGCTCGACGCGGGCACGACGCAGCTCGGCCGCGGCGAGACGATCGCCGATACCGCCCGCGTCCTGTCGGGCTATTGCGATGCGATCATGGTGCGGACCGACGATCCGGCCAAGCTGGGCGAAATGGTCCGCTACAGTTCGGTCCCGGTCATCAACGGCCTGACCGACCATTCGCACCCGTGCCAGATCGTCGCCGACCTGCTGACGGTGATCGAGGCGGGCAAGGCGTTGCCCGGCACGAAATGGGCGTGGCTGGGCGACGGCAACAACGTGCTGCATTCGATCGTCGAGGCGGGAGCATTGATGGGTTTCGACGTCGTCGCCGCCTGTCCCGAAGGCTATGATCCCGCGCCCGGGGTGCTGTCGGCGGCGGGCGCGCGCGCGACGATCACCCGCGATCCGGTCGCCGCGGTGCGCGATGCCGATGTCGTCGTCACCGACACGTGGATATCGATGGGGCAGGCGCATGCCGAACAGAAGCTGGCGGCGATGGCGCCATATCAGGTCGACGCTGCGCTGATGGCGCAGGCGAAGTCCGACGCGGTGTTCCTGCACTGCCTGCCCGCGCACCGCGGCGAGGAGGTGACGCCCGAGGTGATCGACGGACCGCAGTCGCACATCTGGCCCGAGGCGGAGAACCGGCTGCATGCGCAGAAGGCGATCCTGCGCTGGTGCTTCGGCCTGGTCGGCTAAGGCCGGTCGTCGTCCACGGGCGTATTGTTACCCCGGGCGTGACCGAGACCTCTGCGAAAGTCTCTAATCTGCCCATAAAGTGCATTGTACCCCCGCGCAGGCGGGGGGCAGAGCCAAGTATAAAACAACGGCTTGCGCTTGTGCCCCTGGACCCCCGCCTGCGCGGGGGTACGCTGGATCTGGTGCCGAACGTCGGCGCGCCGGCTCCTTGGACCCCCGCCTGCGCGGGGGGTACAGAAGAAGGCGAGGAATCGAAACCTTTTGCAGAGGTCTCGCCTTCGCCGGGGTACTGCGAGGAGTTGGCTCTGTTCGCGACTTTCGCAGAGGTCGCGAAGTCACCCGGGTGACGGGCGGGGCGGATCGTTCGACCGGAACCGCCCGTGGTCGCCAGGAACGACGGAATGTCGATCGCCTCCGGGCTGACCACCGCGACTGCACTACATTTCGCAACCGCAACGTAGCGCAAAGCGCTTGCGGAATCCGGTGCGGGCTACCATGTGAGTGATCGATCACAGTTTGGCCGTTTCGGCCGGGCCATGGGAGCTTCGCTTGTCTGATACCGTTCGCCTGCCGGACCTCGATCGTGCGATCGGGTTCACGCTTCCCGACCATCATGCGCGCGGTCGCGTCGTCCGGCTGGGGCCGGTCGCGCAGTCGATCCTTGCCGCCCATGCCTATCCCGCGCCGATCGAGAAGCTGCTGGCGGAATCGCTGGCGCTGACCGCGTTGCTGGGATCGACGCTGAAGGATGCCGAAGGGCAATTGACGCTGCAGGCGCAGACGCAGGGCGGCATCGTCCGGCTGATGGTGTGCGACTACAAGAACGGCGAACTGCGGGGCTATGTCGATTTCGATCGCGACCGCCTTGCCGAACTGGGCGAGGAGCCGTCGTTGTTCGCGCTGTTCGGACAGGGCTATCTGGCGATCACCTTCGATCAGGTGACGTCGGGCGAGCGCTATCAGGGGATCGTGCCGCTGGACGGCGATTCGATCGCGGCGGCGGCGGAAAGCTATTTCCTGCAATCCGAACAGATCCCGTCGCTGGTCCGCCTCGGCATCGGCGTCGACGACAATGGCGATCGGATCGCCGGGGGCATCTTCCTCCAGCATCTGCCCGAGGGCGAGGAAGGGCGCGAGCGGCTGCACGTCCGGCTCGACCATCCCGAATGGCACCATGTCGAGGCGCTGGGTTCGACCATGGGTGCCGACGAACTGGCCGATCCGATGCTGCCGCTCGAAACGCTGGTCTGGCGCCTGTTCAACGAAGAGCGCGAGGTGCGCGTGCTGGCGAGCACGCCGCTCGTCCGCGGCTGCCGCTGCGACCGGGACTATATCGCCGGCGTCATCTCCCGCTTTCCGGAGGAGGAACGGGCGGCGATGGCCGACGAGGCGGGGATCATCACCGTCGACTGCGCCTTCTGCGCGACGAAGTTTCCGCTGGCGCTGGCCGACATCGCCGCCTGACGCGGGCCATCTGGGGGAATGGACATGGGGGGATTGCCGTTACGATGTGCGCTGATCGCCGCACTGGGAATGGCGACGGCGGCCGTCGCACAGCCGGCCGCCGCGCCGACGTTGCGCGCGATGCAGGCGGTGGCGCCCGGACAATGGGCGCTGCGCAATCCCGGATCGCCCGAGGCGGCGCGCGACAGCTGCGTGTCCGATATCGCGGTGCTTTTCCGCCTGCGGCTGCGCGCCGCCCAGTGCAGCCGGTTCGTGATTGAGGATACGCCGCGTATCGCCACGGTACATTATACCTGCCCCGGATCGGGCCATGTCCGCACCACGATCCATGTCGATACGCCGCGCGCGTTGCGGATCGAGAGCGAGGGCATCGTCGACGGCATGCCGTTCGCCGATGCATATGTCGCCCGGCGGCTGGGCAATTGCGGTGCCCGGCCCCGTTAAGCGCCTGTTTAACCTGGATGGTGTAGGACAATGAAATGTCCTTGCGGGCATGCATGTTTCCCCTAGGCATGGAACCCCCTCGGGCCGCCGCAGTGCGGCCCGTTCTTTGTCCGGCGGTTGCCCTTCCTTCCCGAAAGCCCTAGCGAGCGCGGCATGACGAATACTCCCCTCAGCGTGGTGCTGGTGTCGGGCGGGCTCGACTCGATGGTGGCGGCAGCGCTGGCCCGCGAGGCCGGGCACCGGCTGCTGGCGCTGTCGATCGACTATAATCAGCGCCATCTGGTCGAACTGGCGGCGGCGCGGCGGATCGCGGCGGCGCTGGGCGCCGAACGCCATGTCGTGCTGCCGCTCGACCTGTCGGCCTTTGGCGGGTCGGCCCTGACCGATGCGTCGATCGCCGTGCCGAAGGACGGGGTGGTCGCGGATGTGATCCCGGTCACCTATGTCCCGGCGCGCAACACGATCTTCCTCAGCCTCGCGCTCGGCTGGGCGGAGGCGGCGGGCGCGCGCGACCTGTGGATCGGCGTCAACGCGCTCGATTATTCGGGCTATCCCGATTGCCGGCCCGAATTCATCGCCGGGTTCGAACGGCTTGCCGAGCTGGCGACGCGGGCAGGGGTCGAGGGCGATCCGTTCCGCATCCACGCCCCGCTCCAGACCATGACCAAGGCCGATATCGCGCGCGAGGCGGACCGGCTGGGCATCGACGCCGGCATGAGCTGGTCGTGCTACGACCCGGTCGGCGATCTCCATTGCGGCCGGTGCGACAGCTGCCGCCTGCGCGCACGCGGCTTCGTCGAGGCGGGCCTGCCCGATCCGACGCGCTATGCGGAACGGCCCGACACCGGGCGATGACCTATTCGGTCAAGGAAATGTTCCTGACTCTGCAGGGGGAGGGGGTGCATGCCGGGCGCCGGGCGGTGTTCGTGCGCTTTGCCGGATGCAATCTGTGGACCGGGCGCGAGGTGGATCGCGCCACCGCGATCTGCCGTTTCTGCGACACCGATTTCGTCGGAACCGATGGCGCGGGCGGCGGCAAGTTCGCCGACGCCCCGGCGCTGGTCGCGGCGGTGGTCGGGCACTGGGACGGCGGGGCGGAGCGGCGTTTCGTCGTGCTGACCGGCGGCGAACCGATGCTGCAGATCGACGACGCGCTGGTCGCCGCGCTGCATGATGCCGGCTTCGCCATCGCGATCGAAAGCAACGGCACGATCGCCGCGCATCCGGGCATCGACTGGGTCTGCATCAGTCCCAAGGCGGGGAGCGACGTCGTCCAGCGACGCGGCGACGAGCTGAAGTTGGTCTGGCCGCAGGCGGGGATCGACGTCGACGCGCTGGAGCGATGGGACTTCGCGCATCATCTGGTCCAGCCGATGGACGCGATCGGTCTCGAAGCGGTGAATCGCGACGCGGCGGTCGATTTTGCGATGGCGCGTCCGAAATGGCGGCTGTCGCTACAGACGCACAAGCTGCTCGGCCTGCGCTGACCGGGTTCAGCCCGCCTTCGCGGCGATCGTGATCTCATAGGCGCCGATCAGCGGATCGTGATGCAGCGGCGCGCGCAACTGGCGCGAGAGGCCGAGGATGATCCGGCCGTAGCGGCTGGCGACCAGCGCCTCCAGTTCCTCGCTCTCGACCAGCGCCGGCGAACTGGCGCGCAGCATCGCGGTGTCGGTGTCGGGCACGTGGCGCAGCGATACGCCGATCTGCGCCTCGGGATTGACCGATACCGCCAGTTCGATCAGCTCGGTCAGCAGGAACGACACCGCGACCGCGACGTCCTGCGTCACCAGCACCTGTTCGACGTTCAGCGTGATGCCCAACCTGGTCGCGCTGCCCGACGCGGTGGCACGGATGTTCGACGCCAGTTCGCCGATCACCGATTTCAGTTCGAGCCCGCGATTTTCCTCCATCTCGGCATAGTGGTTCCGATGGACGACCGCGAGCGCGTCGACGCGGCGCTGGATCGTGGCATAAGCGTCGGCCGCTGCCTCGCCATGTGCGCTGCGTGCGTGGAAATTGATAAGGCTGGCAATGACTTGCAGGTTGTTCTTCACGCGGTGATGCACTTCGCGCGTCAGCTTGGTCTGGCGCACCAGTCCGTCGGCCATCGACTGTTCGTGGCGCTCGACGGTGTGGGTCAGTTCCTGGAAGGTCTCGCCCAGATCGGCGATCTCCTGCGCCGGAACCGCGCCCAGATCGACGTCCGCCATCGGATGGCCGGGGCGATAGCGCTCGATATCGTCGCGCAACCGGCGCAGCGGCCGGATCAGCAACCGGTCGACGACGAACCAACCGATGCCGGTCGCGGCGATCCACATCACCAGCGGCAACAGCATGGCGACGATCGCCGACGACGTGAACGGCGCGCGACGCACCGCCATGGTAAAGGTCAGGTCGTCGATGCCGAGCGGAATATCGACCTGTTCGCGGCGATCGAGCCCTGCCTCGTCCGGAAGCTGGGCAAGGACGAGTTCGTCGTCCTTGCCGTGTTCCAGGCTGCCCTGGAACGGGGTGGCGAACCCGCTGGGCTGGGCGAGTTCGCGCAGCATCGTCACCGGGAAGAACGCGACAGCGCGCGCCTCGCTGACGCCGCGAATGTCGAGCACCAGCCCGCCACCGGGCACGATCTGCGCGCGGACGCCACCGGCATCGGGGGCGCCGGTCATCCGAACGGGAATCGCGGTACCGCACACCAGCCGTCCGTCGGACGAATAGATGCCGAAGCGGGCGCCGACCGATGTCTGTTGCGCGAACACACCTTCGACCCGCGCGCAGCTAGGCGAATTGGCCGGATCGGTGCTGAGCGCGGTCATCGCCACGCGCAAGGCGGTCATGTCGCCGGCAAGTTCGATCGACAACGCCCGCGACGCCTCGGTCGCCGCGACGCGCAACCGCGCGCGCAAATCGACATCGGCGATCCGCGACGTTTGCAGGGTGGCGAACAATGCGATCAGGGCGAGCGGAAGCAATGCCGCGCTGAGGATCAGCATCAGCTTGGCGCCGGTCGGTGCCCGGCGAAGCGCGGCGGTCGGACTGGGCGGCTTCAGGCGGGCGGAAGTGGTGGTCGTCACACCGCCGCGGCTATTTCAGCTTGCTCAGCAAGTCGAGCATCTCGTCGGGCACCGCTTCCCCCGCTGCATCCTGATAGACCGCGCGCAGGGCGTTCCCGAGACTGGAAGCATCCTTCTTGTCGGGCGAGGCCGCAGCGGATTTCGCGTTCGACTGCTTGGCCGCCTGTTCACCATCCTTCACGAAGCAATGCCTTCCCCCGATGCCCGGTCAAATCCCGGCACGATAATCACCTGCCGAACGACGTCTGGACAATCTGCTGTCAGCACGCCGGGCGCACATGAAACTAAAGACGCGCTCGTTGGTTCCATGATCCGACGCGAACTCGGGGGAGGCGTTTCTCCGTGCACGTATCGTTGATGTTGAAGTTTGCGGTGACGGGTCGACCGGCGCCGCGCCGAAGGAGACTTATCTGACCATGTCGCTCGGACAGCAGCTTGCGCCGCATCTTCCCTTCCTCCGGCGCTATGCCCGGGCGCTCACCGGCAGCCAGACCGAGGGCGACCAGTATGTCCGCGCGACGCTGGAAGCGATCGTCGCGGCACCGGAGGAATTCCCGCGCGACGTCGATCCGCGCCTCGGCCTGTACCGCACCTTCCAGGCGATCTGGGCGTCGTCACAGCCCGAAGCGTTCGGTGCCGCCAGCGCATCGGGCGACGAGAACGAGGCGATCGCACAGGCGCGCCTCTCGCGCATCGCGCCGCTGTCGCGTCAGGCATTGCTGCTGACCGCGATGGAAGGCTTCACGACCGAGGATGCCGCCTATCTGATCGAGGCGAGCCCGGACGAGGTCGAGGATCTGGTCGCCGAGGCGCTGCGCGAGATCGAGCAGCAGACCCGCTCGCGCGTGATGATTATCGAGGACGAGCCGCTGATCGCGATGGACCTCGAACAGATCGTCCGCGATCTGGGCCACGAAGTGACCGGCGTCGCCGTGACCCGCGACGAGGCGGTCGCGCTGGCGATGCAGGATCGTCCGGGCCTCGTGCTCGCCGACATCCAGCTTGCTGACGACAGCTCGGGCATCGATGCGGTCAAGGACATCCTGTCCGAGTTCAACGTGCCGGTCATCTTCATCACCGCCTTCCCCGAGCGGCTGCTGACCGGCGAGCGTCCCGAACCGACGTTCCTGATTACCAAGCCGTTCCAGCGTTCGACCGTCAAGGCGGCGATCAGCCAGGCGCTGTTCTTCGACGAAGCCACGGTGCCGGAAGCTGCCGAATAACGGTACGGACCCAAAACGAACTTCGGGGGTTGATAGGCGATGGCAGACGATCAAGACCGCATTCATGTCACCGCGACGGAAGCACGCGCTGGCGCAACCCCCGGCGTTACCCGCTACATCCTGATCGTGTCGCTCGTCGCCGCGATCGGCGTGATGGCGTACATCCTGCTGACCTGAAACCCCCGACGCGACCGTCCGGCACGGACCGCCGGGAGGTGCTGGCAATCGGCGTTCGGCGACCCTATGTTCGGGGCCGCCCCTCATGGGCCGACTGCGTATCGAACGGATAAGAATGACTGAATCCGATATCAGCGAGGACGCGGCGGGCGAGGTGCGGGAGCACGTCGCGTTGCCGGACCCCGAATTCAAGAAGCAACTGGCACAGGTCATCCCGCATCTGCGCGCGTTCGGCAGGTCGCTGTCGGGCAGCCGCGATCTCGCCGACGACCTGGTGCAGGAAACGCTGCTGAAGGCATGGGCCGCGCGGCAGCGGTTCCAGGCGGGCACCAACATGCGCGCATGGACCTTCATCATCCTGCGCAACCTGTATCTGTCGCAAATGCGTCGTGCGCGCTTCAAGGGCGAGTGGGACGATCTGGTCGCGGACCGCATCCTTGCGGCCCCGGCGAGCCAGGACCGCCATGTCGAGCTGGCGGACATGCAGCGCGCGCTGTTGCATCTGCCGCAGCCGCAACGCGAGGCGCTGATCCTCGTCGGCGCGGGTGGCTTCGCCTATGAGGAAGCCGCCGAAATCTGCAACGTCGCGGTCGGCACGATCAAGAGCCGCGTGGCGCGTGGCCGCGTCGCGCTGGAAGCGTTGATGACCGAGGGCAAATTGCCGTCGCGCGCCGAACAGCCGGACAATAACGGCCAGACCGTACTCGATACGATCATGGGCGAAGTGGACGACCTCAGCCGCGAGCGCTGAGGATCGTCACTCGCCGGACCAGTCGTCCAGCCGTTGCAGATACTGATCCCATATCCCCGGCAGGCGCTTGTCCTTGCCATAGACGTCGCGCAACGCCCGGCCCACGCCGTCGCCGGCGCTGGGGGACCGGACGACCTGGCCTGAAAAGGGCCGTTTGCCGGACGAGGGAACATGCGGTGCCATGTGTCTCCAACGGCCGCATCGTCGTTTCGTTTCACCCGTTTACCCGATAGTTACCGTTACTGGTCGCGTCTGGTAGCGAGGATATGATGCAGCTTTCACCGGATGTGCTGGCGCGGGTGCGCGCCGGATCGCCGTTCCTGTCGACGCTGATCGATCGCGAAAGCGAGTTTCTGGACCGCGTCGCCGGGTTCGACGGCGATATCCTGTCGGCGGTCGCGTCCACGCCCGACCTGCCGCTCGCCCGGGCGTTGCGAATCGAGCGGCGGCGCATCGCGCTTCTGGTCGCCCTCGGCGACTTGTCGGGGGCATATGACCTGACGAAGGTGACCCGGACGCTCAGCGACTTCGCCGACCGCGCGCTGCATCGCGCGATCGTGCAGGCGATCGCGGAGCGTACCCCCGGCGCCGACCCGGTCGGCTTCGCGGCGATCGCGCTGGGCAAACAGGGGAGCCACGAGCTCAACTATTCGTCCGACATCGATCCGATCCTGCTGTACGATCCCGCCGTCCTGCCGCGGCGCGAGCGCGACGATCCGTCCGAGGCGGCGGTGCGGATCGCGAAGCGCGCGGTCGAGTTGTTGCAGGCGCGCGACGGCGACGGCTATGTCCTGCGCGTCGACCTGCGGCTGCGGCCATCGCCCGAAGCGACGCCGATCGCGTTGCCGGTCGATGCGGCGGTTTCCTATTACGAATCCGCCGCGCTGCCATGGGAGCGTGCCGCCTTCATCCGGTCGCGCGCGGTGGCGGGCGACGTGGCGCTCGGCGAGCGGTTCCTCGACGCGATCCGCCCGTTCGTGTGGCGCCGCGCGCTGGACTATGGCGCGATCGGCGAAATCCGCGAGATCACGCGGCGCATCCGCGACCATTATGCGCAGGGGCAGGCGTTCGGACCGGGATACGACCTGAAGCGCGGGCGCGGCGGCATTCGCGAGGTGGAGTTCTTCGCGCAGGTCCATCAGCTGGTGCACGGCGGGCGCGATCCGGCGCTGCGGGCGCCGGCGACCCGCGACGCGCTGGCGGCGCTGGCGGCAGGTGGCCGGATCGCGCACGACGAAGCGGTCGCGATGGACGGGGCCTACACGCTGTTCCGCACGATCGAGCACCGGTTGCAGATGGTCGACGACCGCCAGACGCACAGCCTGCCCGAACACGCCGATGCGCTCGATCGCGTCGCGCGGTTGCAGGGGGTCGCGGACGGGCGGGCGTTGCTCGACCTGCTGTCGCCGCAGGTCGCGGCGGTCGGTGCGATCTATGACCGGCTCGACGGTGCCGCGACACCGCGCTTGCCGGTCGATCCGCCATCGCTGGCCGAGCGGCTGACCGCGCTCGGCTTCGCGTCGGGCGAGCGGGGGGCACGGCGGATCGCCGACTGGCGCGGCGGTGCCTATCCGGCGCTGCGCAGTCCGGCGGCACGCGCCGCGCTGGAGGACAGCCTGCCGGGATTGATCGAGGGGCTGGCGACCGCCGCCGACCCCCATGCCGCGCTGCTGCGGCTCGACGCGATGCTGGCGCGGCTGCCCAGCGCAATCAACCTGTTCCGCCTGCTGGAGGCGCAGCCGGCGCTGGCGCGGTTGTTCAGCACGATCCTGTGCCATGCGCCGACGCTGGCCGAGGCGCTGGCGCGGCGGGCGACGCTACTCGACGCGCTGATCGACGCACGCGCGCTCGAACCGGTCGGGTCGGTCGATGCGCTGGCGGCGGAGATGGGCGCGCGCGGCGGCGAAGGCTATGAACGGCTGCTCGACCATGTCCGCGACGTGGTGAACGAAAAGCGCTTCATGCTGGGCGTGCAGGTGGTGGCGGGGACGGGCGACCCGCTGGCGGTGGCGGCGGGCTATGCACGGGTGGCGGAGGCGGCGGTGCGGGTGCTGTCGGCCGCGACGATCGATGCGTTCGCCGAGCGGCACGGGCGGGTGCCGGGCAGCGAGCTGATCGTGCTGGCGCTGGGGCGGCTGGGGGGCGGGGCGTTGACCCATGCCTCCGACCTCGACCTGATCTACTGCTTCACCGGCGATTTCGCCGCCGAATCCGATGGCGCGAAGCCGTTGGGGGCGGTCCTTTATTACAACCGGCTGGCGCAGCGGCTGACGGCGGCGCTGTCGGTCCAGACCGCGTCGGGGCCGCTGTACGAGGTCGATACGCGGCTGCGGCCATCGGGTGCGCAGGGGCCGCTGGTCGTGTCGCTGGCCGGCTTCGACCGCTATCAGCGCGAGGATGCGTGGACGTGGGAGCATATGGCGCTGGCCCGGGCACGACCGATCGTCGGCTCGGCGGCGGGGCAGGCGGAGGCGGCGGCGATCATCGCGCGCGTGTTGCGCGGCGACCGGCCGGCGCGCGACATCGCGGCCGAGGCTGCGGCGATGCGGGTCGACATGGCGCGGCACAAGCCGCCCTCGGGACCGCTCGACGCCAAGCTCGCACCCGGCGGGCTGGTCGACCTCGAATTTACGGTCCACGTCACGCAGCTGCGCACCGGACGGGGGCTGGTGCCGCAGCTGGGCGAGGCGATCGACCTGCTGGTCGCCGACGGCCTGCTGCCCGCGCCGCTGCGACCGGCGCATGATTTCCTGACCCGCCTGATCGTGGCGATGCGGCTGGTCGCGCCGGACGGACAGGTGCCGTCGGCAGCGACCCAGCCGATCCTGGCGGCGGCGCTGGGCAGCCGCGACTGGCCGACGGCGCTTGCCACGCTGGAGGCGACGCGGCAGATCGTCGCCGCGGCATGGACCGCGATGGCGCGACAGGAGGGCGACGATGGAAACTGGTGACACGCTACCCGATGGCCGGCTGACCCGGGCCGACGGGACCGATATCGCGTTGCGCGACCAGATCGGGGCACCGCTCGTCCTGTATTTCTACCCCAAGGCGGACACGACCGGCTGCACGCGCGAGGCGCAGGACTTTTCGGCGCTGGCCGAAGGGTTCGCCGCGCGGAACGCGACGGTGATCGGTGTGTCGCGCGACACGTCGGCCAAATTGTCGCGCTTCGCCGAAAAACACGGGCTGACCGTCACGCTCGCCGGCGATGCCGACGGGTCGGTGTGCGAGGCGTTCGGCGTATGGGGCGAAAAGCAGATGTACGGCCGGACGTATCTGGGGATCGAGCGGGCGACGTTCCTGTTCGACGCGGCCGGAACGCTCGCCCGCCAATGGCGCAAGGTGAAGGTCGCGGGCCATGCGCAGGACGTGCTGGACGCCGTGTCGGCATGATCCGGTCGAATCGTTTGCAACGACCGTTCGACGCGCGACGACGGAACAAAGCGGCACCGGCCAAACAAGGTTAAACGACTCGCCGTACCGGCGCGACGGTTCGGCGCGACGCGCTGTCGCCGCGCTTGCGCGGGGCGGCCCGCATCCGGCAAGTCCTACACCGGTCGATACGCGGTGGGGCAACCGTCGAGACAGCAGGGTTCATCGTTCGTGTCGGCATGCCGATGCGGGCATAACGCTCGGATAGCGGGACAGAATGTCGATTACTTCCGTATTGAAAAATAACGTCGCTCCGTTCGCGGGGTTCCGTTCGATCTTCCGGACCCGCCATTTCATCCTGCACGACGGCAAGCAGCTTCGCCGCCACAGCATCTCCGGCCGGAACCAGGCCGCGGCCGCCGGGCTGGCGGCGATTACCGTCGCCTTCTCGGCCTATGGCATGGGGCAGGTGGCGATCGGTACCGCGGTCGCATCGGACGACAAGGTCGCGTCGATGCAGCAGCAGGTCGATGCGATGCGCGCCGATGTCGCCCGCCTCCACGCCGACGCCCGCGCGCACGCCGCCCGGCTCGACAAGCGACAGGCGGCACTGGCCGCGGTGCTGACCGGTGGTGACGATGTCGACGGCCTCGCCCTCGCCGCGCTTCACCAGCAGCCTGCCAGCGAAGCCAGCCTCGTCACCCGCCCGTTCGACCGGGTCGCCCGGCAGCAGGCGGCGATGGCGGTGCAGGCAAAGGCGATGGCCGATGCCCGCTATGCCGATACCGCGCGGACGCTGCGCAGGCTGGGGCTGAACCCGCGTCGCGTGATGCCGGCGATGGGCGGTCCGTACGAGCCGGTCGACGCCGCGACCGCCGCTGCCGCCACCGCCGCGTCGGCGACCGCCGATGCGCAGGCCGATGCCCAGTTCCGCGCGCTGTTCCTAAGCTGGAAGAAGCTCGACACGATCGAGCGTGCCGCGATCTCGATCCCGTCCTATCAGCCGGTCGCCAGCCTGTCGTTCACCAGTAATTTCGGGGTCCGTTCCGACCCGTTCCGCGGCACCGCCGCGATGCACGCCGGCGTCGACATCCCCGGTCCGATCGGCACCCCGGTCTATGCCACCGCCGATGGCGTCATCGCCCGCGCCGAACGCGCCGGCGGCTATGGCAACCTGATCGAGGTCAATCATGGCAAGGGCATCGCGACCCGCTATGGCCATCTTTCGAAGATCATCGTGCGCGATCACGAGCGGGTGAAGCGCGGGCAGCTGATCGGGCTGATGGGTTCGACCGGCCGTTCGACCGGCAGCCACCTGCATTACGAAGTCCGCATCGACGGTTCGGCGGTCAATCCGGCGCCGTATCTGCAGGCCGGGCAGCTGGCGATGGCGGCCGACCGGGCGCAGCGGCAGCGGCTGGCGATGGGTGGTCCTGTCGTCGCCGAATAAAGCGCCGTACCGCCTGCGCCGGTTGCCGTCCGGGCGCCATGCGCTTATCTGCACGGCATGGATATGACCGTGACCGACGTGACCCTGTCCGCTGCCGCCGCGGCGCGCGTGGCGGCGATTGCCGCGAAGCAGGAAAAGCCCGCGATCCTGCGCCTGTCGGTCGAGGGCGGCGGGTGTTCGGGGTTCCAGTATCGCTTCGGCCTGGCCGACAGCATCGATGCCGATGACAGCGTCGCCGAAACCGACGGCGTGAAGCTGGTCGTCGATACCGTCAGCCTCGATCTGGTCCGCGGCAGCGAGGTCGATTTCGTCGAATCGCTGGGTGGCGCGGCGTTCCGCGTGACCAACCCGCAGGCGGCGTCGGGCTGTGGCTGCGGCACCAGCTTCGCGGTCTGACGTGCGGATCGTCACCTACAACGTCAACGGCATCAAGGCGCGACTGCCCCGGCTGATCGAGTATCTGACCGAGGAACAGCCCGACATCGTCTGTCTGCAGGAGCTGAAATCCAGCGACGAAACCTTTCCCGAGGCGGATATCCGCGCGGCGGGCTATGGCGCATTGTGGCATGGGCAAAAGGGGTTCAACGGCGTCGCGGTGCTGGCGCGCGGAGCTGATCCGGTAGAGCGGTTGCGCGGCCTCGCCGGCGAGCCCGAGGACGAACACAGCCGCTATCTGGAGGCGGATGTCGGCGGGCTGGTGGTCGCGTCGATCTACCTGCCGAACGGCAACCCGCAGCCGGGACCGAAATTCGACTACAAGCTGCGCTGGATCGACCGGCTGCGGGCGCGGGCGGCGTTGCTGCTCGCCGAGGAACGCGCCGTGGTGCTGGCGGGCGATTACAACGTCATTCCGAATGACGACGATGTGTTCTCGGTCCGTGCGATGCAGGACGACGCGCTGATGCAGCCCGAATCGCGCGCCGGCTATCGCGGCCTAGTCTCGCAGGGCTGGACCGATGCGTTGCGCACCCGCTTTCCGAAGGGCGGAGTGTGGACCTTCTGGGACTATCAGGCGGGGGCGTGGCAGCGTGACGCCGGGTTCCGTATCGACCATCTGCTGCTCAGCCCGATCGCTGCCGACCGGCTGGTCGATGCCGGCGTCGACAAGGGCTATCGCGGACGCGAGAAGGCGAGCGACCACGCGCCGACCTGGGTCCGACTGCGTTGAAGCGCGCGGGCGTCGCCCTGTGGGGCATGGCCGTCCTGCTGCCGACCTCTGCATCGGCGCGCGATTATTGTTCGACCCGGCCCAGTCTCGGCCAGTCGGCCTGCACGATCGATGCCGGGCGCGTGGCGATCGAGACCGCCCTGTCCGACTGGGAGCGCGACGGCGATGCCGACACCGTCCTGTTCGGCGATACGCTGGTCCGGCTGGGCCTGACCGACCGGATCGAATTGCAGGCCGACTGGGCGCCGGTGGGCGTCGTGCGCGATCGCGCGACCGGTGGCCGGACCGCACGGACGGGCGATCTCGAAATCGGCAGCCGCATCGCGCTGCGCAACCCGGATGGCAAGGGGCTGTCCTACGGCCTGCAACCGTCGGTCACCGTGCCGACGGGCCGGTCGCCGGTCGGTTCGGGCGGGTGGGGCGCCAGCCTGATCGCGCCGGTCAGCTATGACCTGACCGACAGGCTGAACCTGCAATTCTCGCCGGAGATCGCGACGATGCCGCGTGAGGATCGCGGTGGGAACATGGCCGTCGCTACCGCCACGCTGGGGCTGGGCATCGTCGTCAGCGACAAATGTCAGGTCACGGTCGAGGGGCAATGGGCGCACGACGACATGGCGACCGAACACCGCGCGGCGCTGGCGGTCGCGTGGCAGTTGTCCGACGATTTCTTCGTAGATGCGGGCGGTGTCGCGGGGCTCGACCACGATACGCCCGCCCTCCGGGTCTATAGCGGTTTGTCGCACCGCTTCTGATTGCCAATATTTGGCGTATGCTACTGCCAGTTGGCGGTGTTCATCACATTTACATTTGTAGTCAAAAGCTAAGTACCTGTAATTGGCTGTTTTTGAAAACTGGCACAGTCACTGCAAAGACTGATGCAACTCCGGCAACACGCCGGAATGCACAGGGAGACAGCATCATGACCGCCATTCGCTTCGCCACGTCGATCGTCCTCGGCCTCGTTGCCACCACGTCGGCCTTCGCCGCCGAACCCGACGCCGCGCCTGCCGCGACCACGACTGCCGCCACGACGGCGGCCACCACCGTCGGTGGTGGCACCGTCACGGTTCGCGCCGGCAAGGACGCCCTGGCGTACAAGGGCGCGCGCAACGCCCGCTACTGCTTCCGCGCCGAAGCCGTCACCGGGAGCCATATTCGCCGGACCCTGTGCAATACGCGCGCGAACTGGGAAGCGATGGGCGTCGATCTCGACGCGGCGCTCGCCGGTCGCTGATCGGGCAGCAGGGAGGACATTCCGATGACCATCGCAACGCTGCTCGCCGCATTGTTCGCCGCAACCAGCCAGACGCCCGCACCACCCGCGGGGGCGACCACACCGCCCGTCAAGGTCATGCGCTACTGCATTCGCGACCGTCGCGAAGGGGCGATCGATCGCCGCCGGATCTGCCGGACGCGCGAAGCGTGGCAGGCGCGCGGATTCGACCCCGTCGTCGCACTCGGCGGACGCTGAGCGTCGACCGCTGCCGCCGGGCCGACCGCCCGGCGACGCGCCGTCACAAGGTGCGTTCGTACATCTGGTAGACGCGGTTGATCCTGCTATCGATCGTCGTCGCGATCGCGTTCATCCCCTGATTGTCGTCGAGCACCCAGCCGATCTCGCCGCGCGACGCACCGAACTTCGCCACCGCGTCGCGGCGGATATATTCGATCATCATGAAGGCCAGCTGGCTCGCCATCCGCGACGCCTGCAACCGCTTGACCACCCCCATAAGCGGCACGCGCATCGTCCGCGCCTTGGGCGCGCGCAGCCACAGCAGCAGCTTCAGCCAGTTGAACGGCAGCAGCGATCCGCCCATCGGCTTGAGCGGTTCGTTCATGTCGGGCAGGGTAATCATGAACGCGACCGGCTCGCCGTCCAGCTCGGCGATGCGGATCAGGTCCTCGAACACCAGCGGCTTCAGCTTCTTGCCGACATCGTCGACTTCGGGCTGGGTCAGCGGTACGAAACCCCAGTTGTCCGACCATGCGTCGTTCAGGATGCGCAGGATGATCTCCGCCTCATCGGCGAACTTGGCCTTGTTCACCCGGCGGATGCGGATGCGGTCGTTCTTTTCGCCCGCTGCGACGATGCGCTGGACGATCGGCGGAAAATCCGTGGTGATGTCGAGGTCGTAGGTGACGAGCTGCTTGACCGGGGCATAGCCGGCACCTTCGATCCATCCCTGATATTGCGGCAGGTGATGGCCCATCAGCACCGTCGGGCTGTGGTCATGCCCCTGAATCAGCAGGCCGGGTTCCTCCCAGATCGACAGCGCGCACGGGCCGATCGCGCGCGTCATGCCCTTGCCGCGCAGCCACTGCTCGGCCTGCGCGATCAGTGCGTTGGCGGTCGCCTCGTCCTCCGCCTCGAACATGCCCCAGAAGCCGACGCCGGGGCCGAAGCCCTTGTCGCTCGGCATGGTCAGCGCCAGCGTGTCGAGATGCGCCGATACCCGCCCGACGACCTTGCCCGCGCGCTCGGCGATATAGAGTTGCGCCTCGGCATGGCTGAACCAGCCGTTCTTCTTCGGATCGATCTGTCCGGCGACCTCGGTCTTGAGCGGCGGCACCCAGTGCGGGTCGTTGGCGTAGAGGCGATAGGGGAGCGCGATGAACGCCTTGCGATCGGCAGCGGTTACGACCGGACGGACGGTGATCGACATGGCTCTCCCCCAAAACAGCAACGGGGCGGCAATGCGCCGCCCCGAGGCAAACTTCAAATGACAAATCGGTCATCCGCGCCGGTTCGCCGGCGTCCGATGATCCGCCCCGGATCAGTCGCGGTAGCGGGGATGCCCCTTGGCAACGCCGCCCGACAGCTCGGCGACCTTCGGATATTGCTTCGCCACCTCCTCGGTATAGCCGAGGTTGAAGACGGTCGGGCTCTTCTCCGGCCGTTCCGACCGCTCGTAATGGGTACCGAACACCTTGTCCCAGAAGAAGTTGGTGATGCCGAAATTGCCATGTTCGTCATGGAAATGGTGCGCCATGTGCTTGCGCTTCCATTCGACCAGCAGCTTGTTCTTGGGCTTGTAGGCCAGATGCTGGATGCAGTGGCAGAATTCGTAGAAACAGGTCGTCAGCAGGCCGGTCGCCAGCGCCGCCATCGCCCCGCCGAACCCTCCGATCGCATAGCCGATCGGGGCGGTCGCGATCGCAATCGCCGGCAGCGTGGTGTGCAGCGCGCCGAACAGCACTTCGAGTTGGTTCGGGTCCTGATGATGGTCGTAATGGATCCGCTTCCACGTCGCGGCCAGCGGCGAGAACTTGAACATCCAGTTCGAATGCAGCACCCAGCGGTGGAGCGCGTACCACACCAGCGGATAGGCGACGACCGCGATGCCGATCGACGCCAGCGTCGGAACCAGCGGTGCCGGCGACCAGGCGAACAGCCCGATCGCGACGAAGGCGAGCGCGATATAGGCGATGATCGCCGGATACTGAAAATACGCGACGACCAGCTGCCTGAAGGTCATCTTGTCGAGATGGTGCGACTTCTTCCAGAAGCCCTGCTTCCCGGTGATCGCGTTCATCGGCCTAACTTCCTCAATCCAATCCCTTAACCGGACGATTCGCCCATGATGCCCGCATTGCCCGCGCTTTGCGGCCAAAGTGGGACGGCAAGGGGGCTATTCCTCGGTCCGGATGAGCACCGCCTCGCCGATCAGGAAGAACAGCAGGAACGGTGCCCATGCCGCTAGGAACGGCGGGTAGGCCCCAAGGTTGCCCATCGCGAGCGCGAAATTGTCCGCCACGAAATAGGTGAACCCCAGCGCCATGCCAATGACCGCGCGCACGAACAATTTGCCCGACCGCGCGACGCCGAACGCCGCGACCGCCGCCAGCAGCGGCATGAGGACCGCCGACAGCGGCCCGGACAGCTTGTGCCACAACGCACCCTCCAGCGCCTTGGTAGGGCGCCCCGCCTCGACCAGATCGTCGATCGCGGTCGACAGCTGGTGGAACGACAGGCCATCGGGATCGACATTCTGGAGCGTGAACTGGTCGGGCCGTACCCCGCCGGCGATCCGCAGCGACCCCAACCGTTCGCGCACGCCGGTCGCGACGGTGAAGCGCTCGGCATTGTCGATCCGCCACGCCCCGTTCTCGCGCCAGCCACGGCTGGCGGTGATGAGCGCGCGCAGCGAACTGCCCTCGCGGCTGTAGACGGTGATGCCGCGCAGCCGGGTCGCCTCGCCGCGGCCCGCGACCCGCGCGGCCTGGATCAGGTTGTCGCCGTCGCGCACCCACACATTGGTCCGCTCGCCCCGGTCGACCGGCATCGGGCCATAGTCGACATTGTCCCACACGGTCAGCGTCGCGGTCGCGCGCGCCACCACGCGTTCGTTGAACGCGAACGAGACCGCCGCGACGCCGAAGCTGGCGAGGATCAGCGGCGCCAGCACCTGATGCGCCGACAGGCCGCCGGCCTTCAGGCTGATGATCTCGCTGTTCTGGTTCAGCTGGGTCAGCGTCAGGATGGTGCCGAGCAGCACCGAGAAGGGCAGAAACCGCGCGATGATCTGCGGCGTGCGCAGCGAGACGTAGCGCAGGACCTCCGCCTGTCCGTTGCCGGGATGGGCGAGGATCTTGCCGCTCTCGCTGAGCAGGTCGAGCGCCTGGAGCACCAGCACCAGCGCGAACAGGATGGCGAAGGTCCGCACGAGGAACAGCCGTGCCATGTAGATCGCGACCGTCGCGGACGGAAAGAAGCTGCGCATCACGCCGCCGCCTTGCGCTTGCCGGGCAGATAGCGGCCGATGAACTTGCCGATCTTGGCGGCGCCGCGTTCCAGGCCGCCGATCGGCTCCCCGCCGGGGACGCGCGCGATCACCCAGTACAGGCGCAGCACCAGCGCGGCGAACAGCAGGAACGGCACCCACAATGCGATGATCGGGTCGATCCGGCCCAGACCGCCGACCGCTTCGCCATATTCGTTGACCTTGTGATAGGTCACGATGATGACGATCGAAAGGAACACGCCCAGCGCCGAGGACGACCGCTTGGGCGGCACGCCCAGCGCCAGCGCCAGCATCGGCAGCAGGAACATCGTCGCCACCTCCGCCAGACGGAAGTGGAAGTTCGCGCGCGCGCCGTCGCGATCCTCCTCGCTGACGTTGGGGTTCTGGCCGGTGATGGCGAGCTGCGGCAGCGTCTGTTCGAGATCGCGTCCGCCGCGCGGGCGGAAGCTGCCGAACTTGGGCAGATCGATCGGCAGGTCGTGCGCGGTGAAGGTCAGCGTCCGGGGAACCCGGAAATCGGGTGCGTTATGGATCAGCGTGCCGTTGGTCAGGCGGAAGATGATCGTGTCGGGATCGGGGGAGCGCAGGAACTGGCCGCGCTCGGCAGTCACCCCGAGCCACTGCCCATTGGGGCGGCTGGCCTGCACGAAGATGCCGCGCAGGTCGGATCCTGAGTTGCGGCTTTCCTCGATCCGCAGCGTCATGCGCTCGCCCAGCCTGGTGAACTCGCCCACCTTGATCGATGCGCCGAGCGCGCCGGTGCGCAGTTCGAAGCGCAGCGCCTCGTAATTGTAGCGTGCCAGCGGCTGGACGAAGCCGACGATCGCCAGGTTCGCCGCCGCCAGCACCGTCGCGTACAGGAACGGCACGCGCAGCAGCCGCCAATAGCTCATGCCGACGCCCAGCATCACGTCGAGCTCGGACGAGGTGGCAAGCTTGCGAAAGGCGAGCAGGATGCCGAGCATCAGCCCGATCGGGATGCCGAGCCCCAGATATTCGGGCAGCAGGTTGGCGAGCATCCGCCACACGACGCTGACCGGCCCGCCCTCCGCGGCGACGAAATCGAACAGCCGCAGCATCCGGTCGAGGACGAGCAGCATCGCCGAGATCAGCAGCGTCGAGAAGAGCGGCACCGCGATCAGCCGGGCCATGTAGCGATCGATCGATGGCATGGCGCAAGGCTATAGCGAAGGTGCGGGGGGAAGCTAGTCCCAAGAAATCCTCCCCGGCACGGGGAGGGGGACCGCCGCGCAGCGGTGGTG